>NZ_JAVRCE010000009.1:59398-164809 GCF_034530915.1 Nostoc sp. DedQUE09 | reverse complement strand
GATAATTTCAGTTATTTACTACTTGCTTATCTCGGAAAGTGACAGAAGAGGGATAAGTAGGGGTTACTTCAGCTAATGGGGTGTTACGTTTAGTTACGTTTAGCAAAAAGATCAGGTTTGATCGATACTGAAGGATGGGCTGCTACTAAAGTGATATTTTTAGTGTCAGTTTTTACAGATGTGGTTAAAATCGTTCCTGCACTTAGGTCTTTCCTTAAGGATTTACCAACCCAAAGCGGCAGCAAGTCTAAATCCTCCCATGATTTACAAGTATTTGGAGTTTCCAGCACATACATAATAGGTAGATTGACTTCTCAAAGTAGAACTTGAATAATAAGCATTAATTCTATTTGGGTTTGCGGTTTTTCTATGCTTTGACAAGGTGATAAAAATGATTGCGCTACCTGACGTTGTGGTTGATGCTCAGATATATTCCAGCAATAATTCTGTGGTATATCGTGGCATCAAGTTGTCAGATCGCACGCCTGTTATTCTCAAAGTTCTCAAACAGGACTATCCTACGGCATCGGAACTCACCCGCTACAGGCAGGAATATGAAATTACGCGATCGCTTAACTTAGAAGGTGCAATCAAGGCATATAGTCAGCAGGAATATCAGCGCACACTCATAATTATTTTAGAAGATTTCGGTGGAGAGTCTCTGGAGAGATGGATACAGCAGCGTCCAGATTTCTGCCCTATGCCCTTATCAGCTTTTCTATCTCTAGCCATTAAAATCACAGGTATTCTGGGCAGAATTCATGCTAATGGTGTCATTCATAAAGATATCAACCCTAGCAATATTGTTTTCAATTTAGATACTGGGGTCGTTAAATTTATTGATTTCGGAATTGCTACTCGATTTAACCGCACCAATCCAACCTTCAAAAACCCTCATGTTCTAGAAGGCACTCTTGCATATTTATCTCCAGAGCAAACCGGACGTATGAACCGTTTGCTTGATTATCGTACTGATTTTTACTCCCTTGGCGTAACCTTCTACGAACTGCTGACTGGAAAGTTACCGTTTACCACAACAGACATTCTTGAACTTGTCCATTGTCATCTTGCCAAATCACCTGTTCCGCCTCATGAACTGAAGACAACGATTCCCAAAGCAGTTTCAGATATCGTTTTGAAACTAATGGCAAAGAATGCGGAGGATCGCTATCAGAGTGCTTGGGGTATTAAGGCAGATTTAGAATGGTGCGCTCAACAACTTACAGACATAAAACAAATTGATGAGATTCAATTAGGTACTCAAGACGTTCGAGATCAATTTCAAATTCCGCAAAAACTGTATGGACGCGAAGCGGAGATTGCCACATTATTGGCGGCATTTGAGAGAGTAGCCGGAATGGGCAATGTTAGCGAAGCCTACTGCCAAAGAGAGAAAAACAGAGAAAGTTCTCAATTTAATGTCCAAATGATGTTGATATGTGGCTATGCTGGAGTGGGGAAATCTGCGTTAGTGCAGGAACTCTACAAGCCCATCACAGCAAAGCGTGGCTACTTCGTTTCGGGCAAATTTGATCAATTTGGGAGCAACATTCCCTACAGCGCGATCGCCCATGCCTTGCAAAAATTGGTACAACAACTGCTGGGTGAACCTGATGAGCAGTTGAAACAGTGGCGATCGCGTCTTCTGGCAGCATTAGGTAGCAACGGACAACTCATCATTGATGCGATCCCAGAAATAGAATTGATTATTGGCAAGCAGCCACCCGTAACGGAAGTTGGAGTCACAGAAGCTCAAAATCGCTTTAATCGAGTCTTCGGGAAGTTTATACGGGTGTTTTGTTCAGAGTCACATCCGCTGGTAATATTCCTCGATGATTTGCAGTGGATAGATTCTGCGACTCTCAAGCTGATTGAATTAATGGTACTTGACGAGCAAACCCAACATCTATTTTTAATCGGAGCCTACCGGGATAACGAAGTAAATTCAACGCACCCACTCGCATTAATGCTGGAGCGATTGCGAAAAGGGGAGGTCATGCTTGGGGAGATTGTTTTGGCACCCTTAACGCTCTTGCCGTTGAGTCAGTTGATTGCTGAAACGCTGCATCAAAATATAGACACCGTTCGTGCCTTAGCCGAGTTAATGCTGCGTAAAACTGAGGGCAATCCCTTCTTTGTTGGCGAATTTTTGCGAATGCTGTGTAGCGAAAATCTGCTGACCTTTGATGCTAAACACTTATGCTGGCAGTGGAACATTGTTCAGATTCAAGCCCAGGATATTACCGATAATGTGGTGGAGTTACTACTAAGCAAGTTAAAAAAACTACCAACAAAAACACAGCAAATTCTTCAATTAGCAGCTTGTATCGGTGCTGAATTTAATTTGGATACGTTAGCGATTGTTTGTGAGCAATCCCCTAAAGCAGTTTTTCTAGATTTATTAGCAGCCATCCAAGCTGAATTAATTCAACCTTTATCTGAATTAGACGAAAACCTGTTAGTTAAAGAATATCAGTTTTTACACGATCGCGTGCAGCAAGCCGCCTACGCCTTGATTGATGAGTCGCAAAAACAAATTGTTCATCTCCAAATTGGTCGTAACCTCTTGGAAAACACTTTGAGCGAGCGACTATCAAAGCGACTGTTTGAAGTTGTCGATCATCTTAATCATGGTATTGATTTGGTTACAGATCAAGCCGAACGAACTGAAATTGCCAAATTAAATTTGATGGCAGGTCAGAAAGCAAAAGGTGCGATCGCTTATAGTATGGCTCGAACCTATTTAGCCACAGGTAGAGCATGGCTAGATCCTTCTAGCTGGCAAACCAACTATGACCTGACATTAGAGTTGTATTCAGAAAGTACAGAAGTTGCGTATTTGTGTGGCGATTTTGAGCAGGTAGAATACTGGGCAACGATCGTTCTACAAGAAGTCAAAACGTTTCTCGATACTATAAAAGTTTACGAAATCAAAATTCAAACTTATGTAGCGCAGAGCCAGCTATTAAAAGCAATTAATACTGCGCTACAAGTTTTACATCAACTAGGCATCAGCTTTCCTGAAACACCTAATCAATCTGATAGTTATTTTGAATTAAACACAATCACATCCCTCTTAGGTGAGAGAGCTATCGAGGACTTAATACATTTGCCGCAAATGACCCAGCCAGATAAGTTAGCGGCAATGCAACTTTTATCAAGCATAACAATTGCTGCCTATATTGCTGCTCCCGCTTTGATTCCTCTACTTGCATCTAAACAGGTTAATTTGTCAATCCAATATGGCAATGCTTTTGTATCTCCCTTTGCGTATGCCAATTTTGGGTTAATTCTGGGAGGGATGGTTGGAAACATTGAAACAGGCTATAAATTCGGACAACTTGCTTTAAAACTGTTGTCTCAGTCAAATAGTCATTCACTCAAAGCACGGACATTTCACCTCGTCCATTACTTCATCATTCACTGGAAGCAACACATTAGAGAGTCACTAGAACCATTGTTAGAAGGCTATCAAAGTGGTCTGGAAACTGGGGACTTAGAGTTTGCTGCCTATTGCGCTTACGATTACTGCTACAAATCCTTTGCCGTCGGTAAGGAACTTGTGGAGATCGAACGTGAGATGAAGGCATACATTGAAGGAATCCGTCAAATCAAACAGGGAGTAGTACCCAATTGGACTCAAATATTTCAGCAGTCTGTCTCAAATTTGATGAGATACTCAGCCAACAATCCAACCCTTTTAGTTGGTGAGTTTTACAATGAGATTTATGGATTGCCACAGCACGTAGCAGCAAATGATGGAACCGCAATATTCTTACTAAATTTCAACAAACTTTTCCTATGTTATTTATTTTCTGAATACGCTCAGGCAGTTAAACACTCGGCTTCTGCAAAAAGTTATTTAATCCAAGGAAGAACGACTCCGCTTGAACCTTTGTATTACCTCTATGATTCTTTAGCAAAACTGGTAACATACCCCGAAAGCAGTACCCAAGTGCAAGCAGAAATCCTCAAAAATGTTGCCTTTAACCAAAAGAAAATGAAGCAATGGGCGTACTATGCGCCAATGAATTATTTGCATAAATATCATTTGGTTGAAGCAGAGAAAGCGCGAGTTTTGGGCCAGTTGCTTGAGGCAGAAGAGTTTTACGAACAAGCAATTGCTGGAGCTAGAGAAAATGGATATATCCAAGATGAGGCATTAGCTTATGAATTGGCTGCTAAACATTATTTAGCACGAGGTCGGGAGAAAATCGCCCAAACTTACATCAAAGAAGCTCACTACTGCTATGAGCGTTGGGGAGCCACTGCGAAGGTAATAGATTTAGAAACTCGATATCCACAACTATTTTCTCAGGCGTCAGCTAGGGACGGTACGTCCATCGGCACTACTTCTGGAACCACCTCTAATCGCTCCGATGTCGCTCTAGATTTAGCGACGGTGATGAAAGCTTCCCTTGCGATTTCTCGTGAAATTGAACTCGATCTGTTGCTCACTTCCTTGATGAAAATTTTAATCGAGAACGCTGGCGCACAAACAGGGTTCTTGATTTTGGAAAACTTAGGAGAATACCTGATTGAGGCTTCTTGTGAATTAGCTGATGGTGAGAGTGTTTGTACTACGCGAGTGTTGCAATCGATCCCAACTAAAAATCACCTGCCTGAATCAATTATCCACTATGTGATTCGGACTCATGAATCTATCATTTTAAATGATGCAACTCGTGAAGGTAATTTCACCAACGACCCATATATTCAGGATCATCAAACGAAATCACTATTGTGTTTGCCACTGCTGAATCAAGGTAAGCTTGTTGGCGTGTTGTATCTAGAAAATCAATTAGCAACCGGAGCATTTACGCCGGAGCGATCGCAAGTTTTGCATCTATTATCAACCCAAGCAGCCATTGCCATCGAAAATGCCAGACTCTACTCAAAGCTGCGTGAGAGCGAAAGTCGAATGGCTCAATTTCTAGAAGCAGTTCCCGTAGGAATTGGAGTTTTGGATGCGGCGGGTCGCCTTTACTACATCAACAAAAAAGGAATTGAGCTATTAGGCAAAGAACAAGATCCTTCGGCAGCACCGGAACAGTTTGGAGAGTTTTATCAAGTTTACTTAGCAGGAACGGATTGCATTTATCCCACGGAAAAAATGCCAATAGTCAGGGCGTTGAGCGGCGATCGCACCACAGTTGATGATATAGAAATTCACCTCAACAACGCCACAATTCCCGTTGAGGTGTGGGGAACTCCGGTCTTTGACGAACAGGGCAATGTAACTTATGCGATCGCCACCTTTCAAGATATTACTGAGCGAAAACAAGCCGAGCAACTGTTAGCTGATTACAATCGCACCCTAGAGCAACAGGTCGCCCAACGAACAGCAGCTTTACAGAAAAGCGAAGCCGAATTGCGCGATGTCTACGATGAGCTTCGCTTACGAGAACAGGAATTACGAGTGATTACGGACGCTATACCTGTTTGTATCACATATATAGATGCCAACCAACGTTATCGGTTTGCCAACCGCACATACGAGGAATGGTTTGGTCGTAGTCGAGCTGAGATTCTGGGCAAGGATATTTGCGAAAACTTGGGTGAGGCGGCTTATCAAGTTGTACAACCGTACATTAATCAAGCACTGGCAGGGCAAGTCACAACCTATGAGTCAGAAATTTCCTGTGTGTTTGGCAAGAAATATATCAGTAATTTCCTCATCCCTGATTTCGATGGCAATGGCCAAGTGAAAGGATACTATGGGCTAATCACAGACATCAGCGATCGCAAACGTGCCGAAGAAGCCTCAATTTTAGAAGAACGCAACCGCATGGCACGGGAAATTCATGATACGTTAGCTCAAGCATTTACAGGCATTTTGGTTCAAGTTAGTGCAGCCATCCAAGTGCTAGAGGATGATTTAGAAGCAACACAGGCACATCTCGACATGATCGATGAATTGGCACGAATCGGGCTGAATGAAGCTCGTCGCTCAGTCACAGCACTCCGTCCTCAGTTGTTAGAGCAAGGTGATTTATCTAGCGCCCTCAATCGTCTTGTAACGCAAATGAGGTCTGCTACCGATGATACTGCTTTGATTTACGAAATTCAGGGTACAGCCTATCCTTTACCCGCCGAAGTGGAGAATAACTTACTACGAATTGGGCAGGAAGCATTGACAAATGCAATTAAATATGCAATAGCTCAGGAAATTCGCCTTGAGTTAGTGTATGGGGATGCACAATGTAGTTTGTGTATAAAAGACAATGGACAAGGCTTTGGAGTAGGTAGCGTTCCCTCTGTTGGCGGATTTGGATTATTAGGAATGAGCGAACGGGCAGAGCGAATTGGAGCGCAATTGAGAATTGAAAGCCAGCCTGGGCAGGGAACAGAAATTACTGTCATAGTCAATCAAGGATGAGAACTATGATCAACCAATCCAGTACAATTCGCGTTTTAATTGTTGACGATCACTCCATTTTCAGACAAGGATTGGCAACCATCATTAACCGCGATCCTGAAATGACGGTAATTGCTCAAGCAGAAGATGGACAACAGGCGATCGCCCTGTTTGGCGAACATCAACCGGATGTGACTTTGATGGATTTGCGAATGCCGCAGATGGGAGGAGTGGAAGCCATTAGTGCGATTTGTACCCAATTTAAACCTGCCCGAATTATTGTGCTAACCACTTATGATGGCGATGAAGATATCTATCGCGGATTGCAGGCAGGGGCCAAAGGCTATCTGCTCAAGGATGCAAAAGCCAACGAACTTCTTAATGCCATTCGCATGGTTAATCGCGGTCAGCAGTACATTCCGCCGGAGGTGGGGGCAAAGCTGGTGCAGCGAATGAGTAACCCAGAACTGAGCGAACGAGAGCTAGATGTACTGGGTTTAATGGCGCAAGGAATGAGTAATTCAGATATTGCGACTGCTCTAACTATTGGCGAAAGTACTGTCAAATCTCATGTCAATCGCATTCTTAGTAAATTGGGAGTCAGCGATCGCACTCAAGCTGTGATTATTGCGGTCAAACGCGGGATTGTTAGTTTGTAGGCTGTGCTTTCGGTTAACTTTCGATTCCAACTTTAGTTGGACTTAGTTTTCCATTGTGAGATGGGTTAAGCGATCGTCCATTCGACTCAATAAAAGTGCCAACTATGAGTGGACGACAACTCAGAGTCAATTTCCTATATTAAATTTATGCAAACACACATAGCAATCGGGTTGCAAGATTTAAGTTTGCTGAATACAGATGGCACACAGAGGAATGTAGGTGTAGTCTAACCCAGGTATCACTTGCGGTAAACATACTTCTCCTCTAGAAACACTGTTAATTATTTGTCTCACCTTCAACCCAGGATCGCCAGCAGAGTTGATGGCAGCAATTATCGCTGCAAATAATGAGGTGCTTTGATCCTCAATCCCACAATTATTAAGACGTAAAATGACGAACACCGAATTGAGTAAAAATAAAGTTGCAATTGTCAGCCGGGGCAAAGACCTCAATTGGTTCGATACAATGCCTGGTGAGCAAATGGCTATCCGCGTACCCAGCACAGATGTCGGCGGGGCTTTCACAATCCTCGAAGTGCGTGTCCCAGCGTTCTCAGGCCCGCCACTTCACTATCACAAAGATAGAGAGGAGATATTTGAAATACTTGAAGGCAGATTTCGCTTTCACTGCGCGGGTGAAGAGTTCGAGGTCGGGCCTGGAACAACGGTTGTTGTACCCCGTAAAAGCGTGCATGGATTCGTGAACCTGGGGCCGGGAGCGGCTCGGATGCTTTTCATCTTCGTACCCGGCGATATTGACGAATTCTTCCCCCAAATAGGTCAAACGCCACCTGAAGGTTGGGTTGATCTTTCATCTCAGCATGACACTTGGATCGTCGGAGCGCCCCTGTCCGCCAGCTAAAGAGGCTGCAAACGATTAAAGCTCAAAAAGCTTGAGTGTTCGCCATTGAGTGATCGCTCAATGGCGAAATAAAGCCATAAGAGCTAAAGCCAGCACACCAGATAACACCTAAAACCAACACAGGAGATGAAAACTCGTTCGGAAGGATGCGATCGCTTCTTACTAGAACAATGCCGCAAAAATGGCAAAGCAAATTGAAGTATGGCTGCCAGTATCCACTACTACCGACTACGATTTGGCGTTGTCCAGCTATTCTGCCTAAAAATCCCCCAGCTGATTGAAGATAAAATTGAGGCATTTTGTTAAATTCCAACTTTAGTTGGAGTTAGTCTTCCATTGTGAGATGGGTTAAAAGATCGTCCACTCGACTAAATAAAAGTGCCAACTATGAGTGGACGACAAATCCCAGCCGATTGCATATATTAAATTCATGCAAACACAGATAGCACAGAAAGGGATGTAGGCATAGCCCACCGCAGGTATCACTTGTGGTAAACATACTTCCCCTTGGAGGTACCAGTGAACAATGATTGTAAACACCGTTTATTATTTGTCCCACCTTCAACCCAGGATCGTAAACAGGGGATGTTAAGTGCCACTGTGGTACTGGTGATGTATGGAGATTATCAATGTCAAGAGAGTGCGGATGTTTATCGGTTGTTGAAAGTCATTGGGCGACAACTGAGTATTTCGTTGGGAGAGGATTATTTGTGCTTTATTTTCCGCCATTTTCCGCAGATACAAATTCATTCTCAAGCTTTACGTGCGGCAGAGGCGGCAGAAGCGGCTGCTGTTCAAGGTCAGTTTTGGCAAATACATGACATTTTGTTTATCCATCAACAACAGTTAGCAGATGGTTGTTTAGTAGAGTATGCCAACGATCTAGGACTTGATATCTCCCAATTTCTGCAAGATATGTGTAAGCATGTGCATCTTGAGCGCATCAATCAAGATATCGAAAGTGGCACTCACAGTGGAGTAACGGCTACCCCAGCTTTGTTTATTAATGGGATTCGATATAGCGTAGGCGTAGCCCGCCGCAGGCATCGCTGGAACCTTAAAGAGTTGATCGCAGCTATTGTCACTGCCAGCCATTAATGTTCCTGGGTTTGAAACCCAACTAATATCATGTCCGCTTGATTGCTTATTAAACCCGAAGAACCCCACCCCGCCAAAGCTATGCTTTGTCTCCCCTCCCGAAGAGCGGGGAGGGGCTGGGGGTGGGGTGCAATGACTGTGGAAATCATAACTAATTATACGGACATGATATAACAATCAGAAAGTAAGGAGTTATGCAAAGAAGAACCAGTTTTGAAAGTAAAGGTTTAAAGTGTTCCGTCACCTTTTACACTCCAGATAAAGCAGTATCGGGCGATCGCTATCCGGCGATTGTCATGGCTCATGGAATTGGCTTGACGAAAGAAATGGGACTATCGCAGTTTGCCGAGAAATTCACTCAAGCTGGGTTTGTCGTTTCGCTGTTTGATTATCGCTACCTTGGGGCCAGTGAGGGAGAGCCTCGTGGGCAAATCATTCCTACCGAGCAGCATGAAGACTACCGCAATGCCATCACTTGGACTCAACTACAAAGTGAAGTTGACCCTGAGCGCATAGGTCTGTGGGGCTTCTCCTATAGCGGTGGTCATGTACTGCATCTGGCCGCATTTGATCGGCGCGTGAAAGCGGTTGTGGCACAGATGCCTACAGTGAGTGGGTTTCTCAACTCCCGCCGCCTAACTTCTCCACTTGAACTCGAAGAACTCACGAAGCTGCTTTCACAGGAGCGGATAAAACGGTATGAAACCAAAGAGGTGAGCTACTTCCCGTTAGTTGCTCCACCCGGCCAACCCAGCGTGCTACCGACACCCGACGCTTTCAATTGGGTTGAATCGGCTAAGAGTGCCAGCGAAGGGAGATGGGAGAATCGACTCACCTTTGAATCGATTGAACACTGTCTATATTACGAACCGATTCCTCACATTGAGGCAATCTTTCCCACCCCGCTATGCCTGATTGTGGGCGAGAAGGATTTTCTTGCACCTGCCGACTTGGCCGCCGCTGTCTATACACGTGCGATGGAGCCAAAGTCTCTCACAATCTTGAAAGGCGGACACTTTGATGCCTTCGAGGGAGAGGGCTTCGAGATTGCAAGTACAACTGCCTTGAGATGGTTCGAGAAATATTTGAAATAAACCTGAAGCACCTGTTTTGTAACTAAGTTCTACCTTCGGTTGAATTTAGATTCCAACTTAAGTTGGAATCACCTACCATCTTTAGATTGACTAATTCATCAATCATACTATTGTGTAAAACTGTCAACCCTGGGTGGACTACAAGTTTGAGTCAATTTCCTATATTGAATTCATGCAAACAGCAGTAGCAAATCAGTTACAAAATTCAAGTTTGCTGGATACGAGATATTGCATACCCAAGCTTTGCTACTAACGCTAATAATTTTAAGGAGATAAATCATGACTCAGAGAACATGGCTGATTACTGGTGCTTCGCGGGGCTTGGGTGCTGAGATTGCGAAAGCAGTTCTGGCAGCAGGTGACAGATTAATTGCCACCGCCCGCAATCACAACGATTTGCAACAATTCGCAACCAGTAAAGATGCATTAGTACTGAGCATGGATGTCACCGATGAGGCTCAGGTAAAAGCCGCGATCGCTACAAGTTTAGAAAAATTTGGACAAATCGATGTGTTGGTCAACAATGCGGGATTCGGCTTGCTAGGAGCTGTCGAAGAGTGCAGTGCTGAAGAGGTTGAGAGTGTTTATCGCACCAATGTCTTCGGGCTACTAAATGTCACCCGTGCTGTGCTGCCCAGTATGCGTCAGCACCGCTCTGGACACATCATTAATTTATCGTCGATCGGTGGCTATCGCTCCTCCCCAGGATGGGGCATTTATGGCTCAACCAAGTTTGCCGTCGAAGGCATTACCGAAGCCCTGCATGGGGAGTTAGCCCCGTTGGGGATTCACGTGACGGTGGTTGAGCCAGGATACTTCCGCACTGGTTTTCTCGATAACAGTTCGCTACGTCCGAGTGCAGTGCAAATCCCTGATTATGCCCAGACGGTCGGGAAAATCCGTGACGTAGCGACTGAACTTAACTACCAACAGCCAGGAGATCCCACTAAACTCGCCCCAGCCATTTTTGAGATTGTCAACACAGACGAACCACCTCTGCGGTTACCTCTAGGCACAGATACACTTCAGACAATAGCCGAGAAGAACGCTTACGTCGAGCAAGAGACGGCAAAATGGCGAACTCTAGCTGAGTCTACCGATTTCAGATAAGGAGTGGAAAACTCAGCCATGAAAAGACAGCCTCATCTCTAGTGTTTTTGATTGCATGGGAAATACTGATAGATCAGGCAGCCTGACGTTTCAATTCGATAACAAAGACAAAATAGCGTTTTCTACACAGACTTAATCCAGAAACAGGTTTTATGAAAAAATACACCACCGCCCCCCACCGTAAATTACTAATTAGCTTTGGATTAATTGGCTTTGGTTTGATGATAGCCACCGCAGCACCTGTGGCCAGTGCGAAAGCCGAGCCAAAGCAAGCAGAGATTCGCAAGATTGTGCAATCTAATCAAAGCCAGAATAAAGAAATAGTACGCGAAGGCTTTGCTAAATGGGCAAATAACACTGGTAGTTTCTTCGATCTGCTGGCTGATGATGTGGAATGGACGATTACAGGCAGAAGTCCAATTTCCAAAACCTACACCAGCCGCAAGCAGTTTTTGGAGGAAGCCATAGTACCAATTAACGAGCGATTGAGCGCCAGAATAGTACCCAGTGTCCGAAATATTTATGCCGAGGGCGACACGGTAATTGCCTTATGGGATGGAACAGGAACAGCCAAAGACGGCAAACCCTATACCAACACCTATTCCTGGTATATGACCATGAAAAACGGGCGTATTGTCAAGGTAGTAGCATTCTTCGATACCATTGAGCTTACCGATCTGTGGCAACGCATTTCTGTAAGTAAAAAGAATTGACAAACTATTGAAATTCAAGGCGATCGCTAACATTTTCAAAACAAAGCAATGATGAGGTTGAAATCGCACCGATCGCGACACCTTTTGGACGGCATTCCACCGTTGCTGAGGTAGTAAAAGGAATCGATCTCTCTAGAAAGCGAGCGACCATTACTGGAGCAGCATCAGGTATTGGCGTAGAGACGGCGCGGGCACTGGCTTTGACTGGGGCTGAAAGTTATTCTGGCTGTGAGCGATCGCACCTTCAAATCCGCACCACTGTGAATGCCAAGCGAGTGCATTTTAGCCCCAGTCACCTCTTCAATCCCGTGAAACTTCTCAATCGGCAGTTGCTCTACAAATGCAATTGCTTCCTCTGGTAAAATCACCGTTAGTCCATTGGGTTTATTCTGGCCTAATGCCATTTTTGCTAGGAACTTGTTAATCGACACACCCGCAGTTGCCGTTAACTTCGTTTCTTCAAAAATTGCAGTTTTAATATATCTTGCAATCGTAGAAGCGTAGGTAATGTTTTGCCTATTCTCAGTAACATCCAGGTATGCTTCATCTAGCCATTGGTGTCAACTTAAGCTAAAATGCTTATTCCACAGGCGTTTTACCCCCCTTAATCCCCCCTTATAAAGCAGCAGGGCTGATTCATTCCATTTCAAACAGGATTTGTCAAGATGGTTAGCAAGAAAATTGTAAGTAAGCGTGACGAAGAGATGAATATTTAAGCACTGAAATATCAGTAAAATAGTTGGTTTCATCGGCACGCTAGTAACAAAATAACTAATTTTTAATTGCTAGAACCCTTGATTTTTAAAGCTCTTTGGGGAATGAAACAGCCCTGCCCTTATAAAGGGGGGAAACAAGAAACTCCAGTTCCCTCCCCTTTGCAAGGGGAGGGTTAGGGTGGGGTAACGCAGATCGTGATGGGAAGCCAGAGAACTGAATATCACGTTTTGACAAGGGTTTCACGTTAAGTTGACACCAATGTTCATCTAGCGCAACCCCTTCCACTAAATGAGTGTACCGTTTGAATTTGGCGTGAATTGAAGTGGAAATCTCTCGGTAAACGTCGAATCTGGTATGACAAAGATAAGCCTGCTTAATATTTTTTTACGAATCAGCTCTTAGAGATAACTTGTATACAAGACTCATATTTTAAAAACCAAATTGGCTTTTAAAATATGAAAAGCTCTGTATTTGAAGTTGTTGACTAAGATATGGTAGCAATCCAGTATCGGGATCTAATAGAATTTGGCGAACTATTGGTATTTGTATCATAAATACTCTACAAGTTTTAAATTAAACGTTTCCTTTCCTAACAATTTCACCAGATTCAGCACTTTGAGACATCCATCAAACTGACGAAACTTACCTCAATCACTCTAGCGATTTACTTAAAACATCTTTGGTGCCGCTTTCTTGCCAGATACTTGCTAAGTCCCCAACTAAGGGAGCAAAGGCTGTGGGGGCAATACGGTTCGGTTAAGACATCTCTTTGCCCTTGACAGCAGAGGAGTTCATGGGCATAGCTATGCACCCCTACAAATGCGTTCAAGACTGAATCTTGGGTTGAAAGGTTCTTTCAACTCACAGATCCCAATGGTGTTGTGATTCAACTCGCCCAATGGCTCACCGAAAACAGTTGTTAATAAATTAAGAATTGTTAAGTGGTGAAGGCTTCAAAGCAGGGAGAGCTAAACCCATATTAGCAGTTTACCTACTTGATATTAACTATCTGTTGGTGGATATTAGCATAAGTATATTTATTAATATATCTACCTTAATAATACACATAATGATAGTACCAAATTTACTTTTTAGCAGTGTAAATAAAGATAAGTACTTCAAGAGATAACTAAGTATGGCAACTTTATGTAATCCCACACTATCAATTGATCTTTTTACTAATTCAGAGCTGAACGTAAGTGTAACGGTCGATGTCAGACTCACTTCATTTGAGACTTTTCTTATTGAGAATGAGGTTGGTTTCCAACTCAGAGCTAAACTAGTTGGAGAGGATGGCGGTTTCAACGGAGGAGATAATGATTTGTTCTTGTTTCCAAGTCAAAACATCACTAGTGCAGGGACTTATACTTTTCAATCGACAGTTAGCTATAGCACCCTGAATGAAGATAGTGGCTTATTTAACAAAGGTGATGAGATATTCGCCAATTTTAGCCTCACAAGCACAGAACAAATTTTTCCATTGAATGTATCGATTAGCAGCCCTACCATTGAGGTCAGGGCCGTTTCATTCCCTAAAAAGCCTGAAAAAGCAAGGGTTCTAGCGATTAAGAATTGATTATTTTGTTGCCGGCCTGCCGATAAAATGAACAATCTTACTATTATTTAAGTGCTTAAAAGTTCATTTATTCGTCACCATACTTACAATTTTTTTCGCTGACCATCTTGATAAATCCTGTTTGAGGTGGAATGAAACACTCCTGCCATTGAGGGGTAATTTGGTTAACCGATAAAACTCAAGTAATGTAGTAGTATAATTTGATTATCATCTGTGTTTCGGACTGCTATATTACTTGAGTCTGTTTTAGTGAAACAATAATTAATGCAGCCTCAGTATTTTTTCACTACTCGTTCTAGATTGCTATAGCTTATTAAATATTAAAAAATTACTGATAGAGTTGCTAGCAAGACTTTATCATCAAGGTTGGGAAGTAAAAAATACTATTAAGGAATTTAAAATACATCTTTTAGCGCTTCTATCCAAAGTCTGATAAATGTTATTAGTAATAAATGCATCGGGTTTTGAGGCAGGATAGCGTAGCGGTAGCAAGTCCGCCAGCGTCGGCAGGAGGATGCAGAAAGTAAAACCTCTATCTGATGCGTGAGTCATGTATTTGTACCTCACTGACCTGCAAAGTACCTTATTTCTTTCCAATCTTGTAATTACGCTTTTTTTTTGAGTAATGCTTCAATTAGCAAGCTGACAAAAATTAAAAATAGTACAAGCGGAACTAATAACTAAGGATTTTCATCACAAGTGATGAAGTTGCTGACTTAAAAGACACAATAACATGAGAACATTCCAGCTTACTTTCTTAAAAAAATCAGCTAGAATATTTATTTTAAGTGTTTCTATTTTGCTTCTACTGTGGTTGAGTTCGCCGCTTCTGCCAATATTCGCAAAATCAGAAACTCAAGTTTTTGAGCAAGTTTGGCAAACAATAAATGATAATTTTTACGATCCCAACTTTAATGGAGTAGATTGGAAATCCATTAAAAAACAATATCAACCTCAGCTAATAAAAGCTAACTCAACTAAAGACGTTGCTGTTGTCATTAATCAAATGCTTTCTCAACTCAAATCTTCTCATACTCGGTTTTACACTCAAGATGAACCTGCTTACTATCAGCTTTTAGGGATTTTCTTAACTCCAAATTCTGATTTAAATAAGCAATTAAAAAAGTTTTTTCCTAAAGGTAAGGTTGAATACACTGATATTGGCTTGTTCACCAAAGATATCGATGGCAAAACATTTATTAGCTCTATTCTTGATGAAAGCCCTGCTGCGAAAGCTGGCTTAAAGGTAGGGGATCAAATTTTAAGTGTTGATGGTTATTCATATCATCCAATACACTCTTTTGCTGGAAAAGCAGGCCAAACCGTCAAAATGTTGATACAGCGATCGCTCGAACCGAGCAGCCAGCAAAAAATTGCTGTCGTCCCAAAAGTTTTTGATCCTAGCACGATGTTCTTGCAAGCTCAGACAGCCAGTATTAAGCTAATTGAGCAAGATGGCAAGAAAGTTGGTTATATTCATATATGGTCAAATGCAGCAGACCCCTACCAGCAACAACTTCAAGATGAACTGATTTATGGTCGCTTAAAAAATGCAGACGGTTTAGTTTTAGATTTAAGAGATGGATGGGGTGGAGGAGATGTTAGTTATCTCAACATCTTTACTGCCAAACATAATCTCAGCATCACTAACATTCCACGAAACCAACGCCGTTATACCTATAACTATCAATGGAAAAAACCTGTAGTGATGTTAGTGAACTCAGGAAGTCGTAGTAGTAAAGAAATTCTGGCGTTTGGGTTTCAACAAAGTAAGATTGGCTCAGTGATTGGAACTCAAACGGCAGGAGCTGTACTTGCAGGTCGTCCTTATTTAATGCGAGATGGTAGCTTACTTTATGTTGCAGTTACGAATGTATTTGTTAACGGCAATCAAAGGCTGGAAGGTAAAGGTGTAATACCAGACATTAATATTCCATTTCCTCTAGAATATGCCCAAGGAGTAGATCCTCAAATACAAACAGCTATAAAAACTGTGTTACAAGCAAAATTCTCACCAATAGATAAATAGCTTAAAATGCTTTTAGAGAGCTAAAACTAATTTCTTCTCTTTACCGATGAGTTTGCTTGCTAGGCTACTAATGTCAGGCACTTACTCAGAAGAAAAGTACTTTCGCCTCGATCTTGGGCATTTGATTTTTTAGCTATCCCCAGCTTCAGATCCCTCAAATAAGCGATCGCCATAATGTATTAAGAGCAGCTAGCAGGTAAAGCTACCTTCGCGTGTTTGTTAACGTAGTCCACAAATAATTGCTTCAATCGGGGACTAACGCCAGCGTGTTCAAAGAATCCAAAGCCGAGATTTCTTGCTTTTGCTAAGGTTTCCTCTGGTGTTAATCCTTCCTGGATAGCGATACTCAACAGCGCAATTCCAGTCGAGCGCATCCCGGCGGCACAATGCACAACTGCTGGTTTTGGGATTTGTTCGAGTGTCGTGAGGATTTTGGTAATCACCTCTTCATTCAAATTTTTTAGATCCACCTTGAGTGGAACATTTTGATAATACAGCCCCAATGCTTCTGCTACTTTTTGCTCATCCTTAGAAAATCCTAGTTCATCAGGCGATCGCAGATTGAGAACGGACTTAAAACCTTCCTGAATAGCTTGCTCAAGCTGTTTTGGTATGACTTGTCCTGTTGTTGTCAAGTTTTCGTTAATTTGTATGGCGTTGATCACATTCACTCCTTTTGACTTTCTAATGTCTGCCAGCTTGCTAAATACTCTAAGGGCACAAGCTTTGAAAAGATATTCAAAATAAACACACCAAAATTAGCCAATATCACAAGATATTGCTTGATTACTTCAAAATTTGTCTTTTGAAGTTGGTTATTTTATTGCTTTATCCATAATATACGGTTTATCGATAGAATTAGTGTTGATTAGAGCTTATTATACTTTTCGCCGATAGAATTACCGTAGATTATATTTCAGGAGTTATACTATTGGGCAAGTTGGGAGAGCAATTGGATCAAGATTTCTGTGAACAAGTGTATAAATAGAACAATTCTTTTTTTGAAACTGGGCAAATGACCCAGAACTAAAGTTTTCATTCATACTGCTTTCCTTGTACCCCCTGCCTCCTGCCTTCTCTTGTAATCTGAATGCCAGCCCTGAACCTATGAGCGCTAACGAAATATCTCTTCGACCTGCCCAAGAAACAGATGCGTGGGTGCTGAGTGCAATTCATATTGCTGCTATCAAAGCTCTACCTGCAACTTTCTACACCCAAAAAGAACTTTTAGCTTGGCGCAATTACCGCGACAAACCTGATGGTTCAAATATCTTGAAGAGTATGAAAGCAGAATCTTTCTGGGTTGCGGTCGAGGGAGATATTGTTATAGGTTTTGCTAGTTTCATTGTTGATGAACTCATCGGGTTGTATGTCCACCCTAAATATCAAGGTAAAGGGATTGGCCGTGCTTTAGTTCAACATTTTTGTGACAAAGCAATTGAGCAAGGCATAGATAAGGTAATTACAACTGCTAGCCTTTATGCCGAAGGGTTTTATTTACGACTAGGATTTACTGCCATCCAAAAAGCACCTCATTATTTAAGAAGTGGGATAGTTGTTCCAGTTACTAAAATGAGTAAAACATTAGCTATCGCACCCAAATCAATTTGAGAAGGTAAATATTTTCAATAACTTTAAAAATATTGGTATAAACACTATTGTTCCCAAATTATGACCACTTTTTCTACATAATCTATGATGAAAGTAAGTACTTGCCATCATAAATGCATAAAACCATACGTTCATCAACTCTCACCCGTACACGTTTGATAGAAGCCGCCTTGCAGGTATTTGCCAGTTTAGGTGTTCAAGGAGCAACTACCCGTGAAATAGCTCGTGTTGCTGGTGTAAATGAGGTGACATTATTTCGCCACTTTGCTAGCAAAGAACAACTTTTGGGAGCAGTAATGGAAAATGCTTTGGCACTCCAGACAGAAGCCCTTGCACACTCCGAAGCGTGGACACAGGATCTAAATATTGATTTAAAACAGTATGCCCATCTTTACAATACTATGCTAGAGACACAGGAGGACTTAATTCGTACCTTCATTGGAGAAGCTAAACGTCATCCAGAGGCAGCCAAACAAGTGATTCAAGAAGCTGCCAAGCCCTTAGCGGAAAAACTGGTAGCTTACCTGCAATCGAGTCAGAAACTAGGCACTGTCAGAGCAGACCTCGATCCATTTCCGGCTGTCGATATGTTTACAGGAATGCTGTTAGCTGGAATGCTATGCCGCAGTGCAAAATTCAATCAAGGCAGCTATAGCTGTGAGGACTATATCGAAACCTGTGTAGATATTTTTGTGCGCGGTATCAGTACCACTCCCCTTTAATACAATTTCCCGCATTTCTCACAAGCTTGAAGTCAGAGGTGCAGAGGTGCAGAGGTGCAGAGAGGCAGAGGTGCAGAGAGGCAGAGGTGCAGAGGTGCAGAGGGGAAAGTTTTTGAATACATCCTTTACCCTTTAACCCTTTCCCTTTCCCCTGACCATAAGGAAAGTGAAAAATGCTTATCCAAACCGTATTGAGGCAGGGGTTTTTGGGCTTTCTGCATAGATTCGGGAATTATAACTAATTAGCTGGACATGATATAGCTAATCCCTGAATTAATCTCTGCTGAAAAATTTTTCTGCAATTGCAACTATTTCCCCTAGTTCTCCCCTATTTCTTTCTAAATTCAAATCAGAAAAGCAGAGAATACCGCCCCAAACAAGCGCGCAATCTCTGCCGTATAAATAAGTCAATAAAAATGGAGAACAAACCTATGCTACACCAAATTAAAGAATTGCTGCAAAACGCACAATTACAACAGCAAGTAAAAGCAGCAGCTAACCAAGCAGAAGCTATCAAAGTGATAGCGATCGCTAGTGCAGAGAAAGGTTATAACTTCACAGTTGAAGCCATTTCTCAAATGCTGGCAGAACTAACCTTTGTGGACTCCAATGAACTGAGTGAAGAAGAATTACTTAGTGTTAGTGGTGGGATCATAGCTGATAGTGCGCCTAAACTATGTCATACAGAAGGCTGTGGTGGCGGACACTGCTAAAAAAGGTATATAGCTTCTCTTTCTCTTTGACATTGTAGCCTCCAAGGTCAGGTTGTTTTTCTAAAAGAGCTTTTTAGATCCAACTGTTCCAATATTTTAATTTGGATAATTTCCATACTTGGTACTGAGGTTAAACGCAAAAAGAGATACTGCATAACAGATTTCCTCTTTACTTTTTTAATCAAGAAAAAGAGGAAATTTCATGAACAATTACTATCACCAACTCGGAGCAAATACAATTATGTTGTCACAAATTCAAAGCCTACTCCAAAATAGCCAACTACGCGAGAATATACAAGCAGCAGCTACCCAAACAGAAGCCATTAAACTGTTGCTAATTGCCAGTGCAGAGAAAGGTTATACTTTCACAGCCGAAAGCGTAGCTCAAATGCTGGCAGAACTGACCTTTGTGGACTCAAACGAACTGAGCGAAGAAGAATTACTCAGTGTTAGCGGCGGTGCAATGGCTGATAGTGCGCCCAAACTATGTCACACAGCCGGCTGTGGTGGCGGACACTGCTATCTCTCGTAATTCGTAATTTTTGGTGAAATATAGGACTCCGACTTGATTTTTGAAACCATACTGAGACTGAAAAGATTATAAGGATTTTATCTTAAATCTTGTTCAAAAATCATAATATCTGAGTCCTGTAAGACACCAAGTAGTTAAGTTTTTGGTCTTTATCTGTTGGGGACTGGTACCCCAACTAATTTAATTAATAATTACAAGTTATTTTAATTATGCCTATCTAATTAGTACTTAATTTAAAACTTATTTCAGAAGAACGCTATTGTTCTTAATGCTAACTATTAAAACGTAAACCAGAATTGATACTTACCTTTTAACTTCATCATGAGAAATCCAGCTATGGTTCAACAAGTTGTTCGCTTATCCCAAGAGAAAACATCAAACGATTTAAGAGCGATCGCAGCCAACGCTAGCTTTCTCTGGGAACGCCTTGATGAAAGCAGATTTGCAATTAATGGCGATCAACTAAACGAACAAGAAATTAACCGTCGTAGACATCGCTGGTGCGAAGTTGCAGCAGAAGGTAAATGGGATACGTTGCACAAACGCTTACAGTGGGAAGGGCTAGACCTCGATATTGTTAGTTCCAGATTGGGAACCATCGAGTTACTTGCTGATCAACCTTTGCCTGAGTGGGCAGAAACCTTGCAGCAAATCATCCAAACCGCTACAGGATTTAATTCTGCAACCGAAGAATTTCTACCAATCGATTCACAAAATCCTATTACCTTTGAAGATATCCTTTTGCCTGCTATTTTAGTAGCCAGACAGCAATTACTGACTCGCTGCGGTAGTCAATTTACTCAAGATTGTCTTCCCTTATCGATTCTTTCCCAAACTGCTTACAGTTCTCTAGAACGTGGTCTACTGAAACGATTAGCAGGAATTTGCACAAAGACATTAGATTTTGAATTTTCTCAGGTGCGTCCCTTTGGTCAAAACTTACTCGGCTTACTAGGACTGGAGACAGAAAACAATAATACTCACTACACCAAGTTTGTCAATCAACTCCTAGAAGATGGAATGCTGACGTTCTTCCAGAAGTATCCAGTTCTCGGTCGGTTAGTCGCAACAGCAGTCAATTTTTGGGTTGAGTTTACTGCTGAATTTCTCGAACGTTTAGTTGCAGATAGGACAGATATTCAACGAACTTTTGATGAAGCGATCGCTCCATTTTCTCAAAACAAAGTTGCCGAAATTCAAACATCCATTTCCGATGCACACAAACGCGGACGAACGGTGATTTCGCTCACCTTTGAGTCTGGACTTAAACTTGTTTATAAACCCAAAGATTTAGGATTAGAAGTTGTCTTTAACCAATTTTTGAGTTGGTGCAATCAACACAACGATCTTTTAGATTTTAAAGTCATTCAGGTGTTAGAGCGCAACGGTTATGGTTGGGTAGAACATGTTGAACAGTTGCCTTGTGTGGATGAAGCAGCTGCGAAACGATTCTATCAGCGTTCTGGGATGTTGTTATGTGTGCTTTACGCTTTGCGGGGAACAGATTGCCATTACGAAAACTTAATTGCCAATGGCGAACATTTGGTGCTGATTGACATGGAAACGCTGCTGCACCATGAACCGAATCTTATTGAAGATTCACCGCTTACCCAAGATTTAGAAACAACCGCCACACGACAATTTTGGGATTCCGTACTCCGCACCGGACTTTTACCGCGTTGGGACTTTAGTGGCGATCGCAGTGTCGCTTATGATATTAGCGGACTAGGCAGCACAGATCCTCGACTATCTCCCCGCAAAGTGCCACGTTGGCAGAACATTAATACAGATAATATGCATCTGTTGTCTGAGCCTGTAACCTTGCCGATTGGGAAAAATGTGCCGTTCTTGGGTGAAACTGCTCTGTCTCCAAACGATTATCAACTCCAAATCACCACTGGGTTTGAGCAGATGTATCGCTTTTTGATGGCGCACAAAGATTTTTTACTTTCAAGCCATTTGCTATCTGCTATGCAAAATCAGCAAGTGCGCTTTATTTTCCGCAACACCCGCATCTATGGCATCATCCTCCAAAAAGCTTTAGCACCCGATTACCTCAAACACGGCGTAGATTACAGTATTCAACTTGATGTTCTCAGTCGTGCTTTTCTAGTTGCTCAAAATAGACCGAACGCCTTTCCTGTTTTGAGCGCAGAACTCCGAGCGATGGAACAATTGGATATTCCCTTCTTCACGGCTAGCGCGGTGGTTGATGAACTGAGTTTAAACGGTTCTTCTTCCATTCCCAACTACTTCAAGCAATCCAGTTACCAAGACCTGCTCAACCAGTTACAATCTCTGGATGAAACCGACCTAGCTCGACAAGTAGCGATTATTCAAGGCTCCTTCGATGCCAAGATTGCAACCACCTCCAGCCGCCAAGGTGGGCAATGGCAAGGCGAATCGTTGCCGTTGCTGAATTCGGAAGAATTGATTGCTGAAGCCAAAGAAATCGCCACTCAACTGGAAACTAGAGCCATTTCTGACCCTGATGGCAGCGTTAACTGGATTGGCTTAGACTTTGTGCCTCGCGCCGAACGATATCAACTGCAAGTATTAAACAATTCTCTTTGTGACGGACGCTCTGGAGTTGCCTTGTTTTTAGCTGCACTGAGTCAAGTAACTGGTGATTCCCGTTACCGTGATTTAGCATTGAGGACAGTGCAATCTCTGCGTCGCCAAATCCACACCATCGATCCCGAAACTTGGGAACGCATGGCTCGTTTCATGGGCGTTGGGGGTGCAACAGGTTTAGGATCGATGATCTATAGCCTGGTGAAAATTAGTCAATTCCTCAACGATGCAACGCTGTTGGCAGACGCTCAAGGATTAGCCGATTTGATGACACCAGAACTAATTGCTGCCGACGAACACTTGGATATTATGAGCGGAGCAGCTGGGGCAATTTTAGGGTTATTGTCTCTGCATCAAGCCACAGGAAAAGCAACCGTTTTAGAAAAAGCGATCGCCTGTGGACAACATTTAGTCAACCGTCAAGTTAGCCACAATGGTGCGCCCAAAGCTTGGCATACTTATTGGGACAAGCCCTTAACTGGCTTCTCTCATGGAGCCGCAGGTATCTCCTACGCCTTGCTCAGACTTTATGCCGCCACCTCAGAGGGCAAGTACTTAGAAGCAGGTTTAGCAGGAATCGAGTATGAGCGTAGCGTCTTTTGCCAGTCCACCGCCAACTGGCCCGACTTCCGCAGAATGGGACAACCAGAACAACCTGACTTTGCAAATAAGTGGTGTCATGGTGCAGCCGGGATTGGTTTGGGACGCTTAGGCAGTTTGAGAATCGTGGAAACGTTGGAAATTCAACAAGAAATTGAAATTGCTCTCCAAACTACTCAGAATTTTGGCTTACAAGCGATCGATCACTTGTGCTGTGGCAATTTCGGTCGCGCGGAAGTGCTGTTAGTCGGTGCAAAAATCTGTTCCCGTCCTGATTGGCATCAAATTGCTCACCAGAATGCAACAAATATTGTAGCTAGAGCCAAGCGAACTGGAGCTTATCAACTGTTCCCCAACTTACCCAATTCTGTATTTAATCCTGGCTTTTTACCCGGTATATCTGGAATTGGTTATCAATTGCTGCGTCTGGCTAACAATGACTTGCCTTCAATATTATTGTGGGATTGAGCTTGTTATTCGCTCACAGACGTTAATAGTGTATCTTTACAGGTAAGACTAATTCCAATACGCTTGGGTTAAGGATAATTGTAGGTTAGGTTGAACGAAGTGAAACCCAACAAATGTTCGATAATTTTGGGTTTCGTTCCTCAACCCAACCTACACAAATTTATTTTTCTGGCTTAACCCAAGCGCATTGAGACTAATTCGTAATTAAGCTTTAAGCGAAAAACGTTTTTTGTATAATCCCAGTAATCCAACTACGCCAAGACCAAGTAATGCCGATGGATCGGGTACAGAAGTTTTTTGTGCTGTAAAGCCAGTTTCGTAAGAAATACGAGGGCTGGTAGCTGAAGCAACTGTGTAACTAGCCTCTATTTGTTGTAATCCTTCATCACCAATAGGAACCAAATAAGTACCATTTTGGTCGCCAGTTAACTTTTTGCCCAAATACTCTACTGTCACATCTGGAATTTGTTTTCCTTGATAAAGAACTTGAACTTTCAAGTTTTCTCCTGGTTTGACTTCAAGAGGATTCTGTAATGCGATGATTTCTAAAGGCAAGTTGAATGGTTGAGCCAGAGTGTCAGACCAATCGAAAAGAGCTTTGGTATACTTCAAATAATGACCTACATCTTGATATTGTCCAATTTCTTGTTCGGAAATACTGCGAGATTCATCGCCTATCCTAGCATAATAGCCATTATCAAAAAAGCCAGTTAATGCTGCGATTTCGCTATTAGAAGTTAGAGATAGCCCGTCTTTTTTCTGATTGATATCAAACGGAAGTATTTGTCTATTAGAATCATAAGCTGTAGCTTGCTTAAACTTAGATGTATCGTAAGGTTCTGGCCCATCTTCTGGATGACCAAATAAGAGGTTGTATTCTCCATTATCATAGTCAAACCAGATAATATGTGCTGAAACTGGTTGCATAAACAAAGGTAATATTGCCACTGCTAATAGCAACTCTTTCCATCTTTTAATTAGCATATAAAT
Source organism: Nostoc sp. DedQUE09 (assembly GCF_034530915.1). NCBI lineage: Bacteria > Bacillati > Cyanobacteriota > Cyanophyceae > Nostocales > Nostocaceae > Nostoc > Nostoc sp. DedQUE09. The sequence continues at coordinate 140,383 of NZ_JAVRCE010000009.1, read as the reverse complement.
GTTCCTAAATCAGGTGTTAAATAATTAAAACCATAATATTTAATAACTTACAATCCCCCCGCCAGGGATATTTATGATTAAGGATAGGAGCTTTTTTATTTATTAATAAAAAATAATTTTTTTTGTTAGCTGAAATACAAAATATAGTTCTAGATAAATACTTCATTTAGGGTATTGGCTTTTTAACATAAATAGGGTAAGTGAAAAAGCTATGACAGGATATAGTAATCCTATTTAAAGACTTTGATTAATATAGGCATTTGTTGGATTGAAGAACAAAACCTAACCCCAAAATCGTTTCGTACCTTTCTCTACGAGAGGGTGCGCCAACGAGAACGCCAGGGGCGAACGCAATGACATGCAAAAAAGTGGAATACTCTCTCTCTAATTGAGGCAGTAAAAGCGATCGCCTCCCCTATTTCTCCCCTAGTTCTCCCCGATCGCACTTTAATCTTAAAAGTCTAGAAGTCTTAAGGTTCTGGGTGCTGTCAGCAAGAAGGAGAACAATGCAACTAAAACACAGCCACATCTTTCGCCAAGAAGCCCTAGATCGCTTATCTTCACCAGAACAACTGGATCAAGCGATAAATGTGGTCAAACCTCAAGCTTGGTTGACTCTATCTACTTTGAGTTTTGTGGTTGCTGTAGCTGGCGTTTGGAGTGTGTTTGGTAGAATTCCTCTCACCGTCACAGGTCAAGGTATATTGATTAAACCGCACCATGTTGTGGAATTTCAAGCACCTAGTTCTGGCCCATTACTAACTCTCAAGGTCAAGGCGGGGGATATTATTAAACAAGGTGATGTGCTGGGTATTATCGACCAATCAGCGCTAAAGCAGCAATTACAGCAAGAGCAAGTAAAGTTGCAACAACTGCAAACCCAAAATCAAGAGACTGACAGGTTACAAAAGCTGCTGATTGACCAACAAATCATTACTCTTGGACAGCAGAGAATGGATTTGGAAAATAATCTGCGCCGAGAGCAAGATGCACCAAAGTTACGCGATCAAACATTGAGAGCGATCGCTCAAAAACGCCAAAGCATTAATTCCCGTAAACAACAAATTAATTACTTACTCAAAACTCTCAAAGGACGGGTTGATAACCGTCGTCACCTTTTTGAGCAGCATGTAATCAGCCAAGATATGTTGGTGCAAGCTGAACAAGAATATTTTAATACTCAAAGCGAATTATCAGATATTGACGTGCAACTCAAGGATCTCGAAATCCAAGAAACTACCACCCAACGAGAATATCTAGAAAATCTCAACAGAATTGACGAAATTAAAACCAAAATTAAAGATATTAATACTCAAAATACTAAACTACGCGAACAAGACCTGAAGCAATCAATTGATAAAACCAATCAAATTCGGGAAGTAAAGCGGCGAATTGCCCAGTTAGAACTGCAATTATCTCAAGAAAGTAGAATTATTAGCAAATATAATGGTCACATTCTCGAACTGAGTGCTGTCCCTGGACAAATGATGAATCCGGGTAGTCGCTTGGGGTCAATTGAGGCTGAACAGCCAAATTCAAAACTTATGAGTCTTGTTTACTTTGCTAATAAAGATGGTAAGCAAATCAAGCCTGGGATGCCTGTACAGGTAACTCCCAGCTTTGCCAAACGCGAGCGCGAAGGCGGTATCCTTGGAACCGTTGCAGATATTTCTTCATTTCCGGTAACTACACAAGATATTACAGCGATTGTTGGTAACAAAGAAATTGCCGCCAGTCTTGCAGGTAAAGGTGAAGGCAAGGTGCAAGCTTTTGTCGAACTTCAAGAAAACCCTACATCAATCAGTGGCTACAAATGGTCATCCTCTGATGGCCCAGCCTTAAAAATATCTTCTGGTACAACTACCTTTGTTCAAGTGAAGGTTGGAGAAAAAGCACCGATTTCTTATATTATTCCTATGCTGCGCTCTTGGACGGGGATTTATTAAAATAATTTGTAATTCGTAATTCGTAATTCGTAATTTGTAATTAAATTGGGCATGGGCATGGTTACAACTTGAAGGTTCACCATCATCAGAAGCTGAACTTTCACCCTTAGATGCTCAACCAACGTTCAAGTTCTAATACCAATGCCCAATCCCCAATCCCCAATTCCAAAATTTAAACCAAATCGTGTCCGCACTTCTACACTTTTGCAAATGGAAGCGGTCGAATGTGGTGCGGCTGCTTTGGGAATAATTCTGAGCTATTACGGGCGGATTGTGCCACTGGCTAAACTGCGTGAAGAATGCGGTGTTTCGCGGGATGGCAGCAAAGCTTTTAATATCCTCAAAGCTGCTAAAAACTATGGACTCAATGCTAAAGGTTTAAAACTGTCTCTGGAAAACGTAAAAACTACCCGTCTTCCCTACATTGCCTTTTGGAATTTTAACCATTTTCTCGTAGTAGAAGGATATAGCAAAAAACGCGTCTACCTTAACGATCCTGCCAATGGTCGGAGAACAGTAAGTTGGGAAGAGTTCGATCGCGCATACACGGGTGTTGTGCTGACAATGGAACCAGGAGCGGACTTTCAGAAGGGAGGCAAAAAAAATCACATTGTCTCAGCCTTAAGTAGCCGCTTACAAAACTCACGAGTTACTATCTTATTTTGCTTGCTTGCGGGGTTATTGCTAACACTGCCTCGGTTAGCTGTACCAGCCTTTTCTCAGGTATTTATCGATGAGATTTTAATCCAAGATCGGCAAGATTGGTTACGACCTTTGCTGTTAGGAATGGTGTTAACTACTTTATTACGGGCATTCCTTGCCAGACTGCGGCTTACCTACCTGCGGCGATTAATGGTTAAGTTGTCAGTCAGCACATCAGGACACTTTCTCTGGCATATCCTGCGATTGCCTGTTGGGTTTTACGATCAACGGTTTGCTGGGGAAATCAGTAGCCGTGTACAACTAAATGACCGGGTGGCAGAGGTACTCTCAGGGTCTTTGGCAACTACAGTAATTGACGCGGTGATGATGATATTTTACCTGCTAATTATGATTCAGTATGACCAATTGCTGAGTGCGATCGCAATCGGTTTTGCTTTAATCAACATTCTCGCCCTCTTATTTTTATCGCAAACTCGTGTAGATACAAATATGCGCCTAGCTCAGGAATATGGCAAGGTGGGTGGAGTAACGATTAGCGGCATCCAAACCATAGAAACCATCAAAGCTTCAGGGCTAGAGTCAGATTTATTTGCTCGGTTTGCGGGTTATTACGCTAAAGCACTCAACGCCCAACAACAATTAGGCTTACAAACTCAAATTCTCACCACATTACCGACAATTTTGACAGCCCTAGCCACAGCTTCGATTTTGCTGGTTGGTGGTTTACAGGTAATGAATGGCAATCTCAGTATTGGAATGCTCGTTGCTTACCAAAGTTTAACACTGAGCTTCTTAGAACCAGTTAATAACCTCGTTAATTTCGGCAGTACACTCCAAGATTTAGAAGCTGATTTAAACCGCCTTGATGATGTATTGCAAAATCCCGTTGATTTGGAAGTGGAAGAGAGGCAGGGGGCAGGGGGCAGCACTTCGGCTACGCTCAGTGACCGGGGGCAGGGGGCAGCTATTAGTTCTCCCTCATTTCTATGGCAATTACAGGGTCATGTTGAGTTACGGAATGTCACTTTTGGGTACAGTCGTGTAGAACCTCCGTTGATTGAAAATTTGAGCTTGACTGTCAAGCCAGGGCAAAGAATAGCCCTTGTGGGGGGAAGTGGTTCTGGTAAATCCACAGTTGCTAAATTAATTTGCGGGCTTTATCAACCGTGGGATGGGGAAATCTGCTTTGATGGTGTAGAGCGATCGCAAATTAAACGCTCTGTCCTTGCTAACTGTTTGGCAATGGTTGAACAGGATATCTTTTTATTTGCCGGGACTGTGCGCGAAAATATCACTCTTTGGGATTCAACTATACCAGAAGCCGATTTGGTGCAGGCTTGCCAAGATGCAGCGATTCATGATGCGATCGCATCTATGCCTGGGAAATATGACTTTGAATTAATTGAAGGCGGTATGAATATTAGTGGTGGACAACGCCAGCGTTTAGAAATTGCCCGCGCTTTGGTGAGAAATCCCACAATCTTAGTACTGGATGAAGCAACCAGCGCCCTAGATGCAGAAACCGAGTTGATTATTAACCGTAACTTGCAACAGCGTGGTTGCTCGTGTATTGTAGTAGCCCACCGCCTCAGCACAATTCGTGATTGCCATGAAATTATTGTGCTAGAGCAAGGTAAAATCGTGCAGCGTGGCACTCATGAAGAATTATGGCAGCAAGGCGGAACTTATGTTCGCTTACTTCACGCGGCAGAGGCATAATATCGAGTTTGAAAACATTTATTGGAAGTATTCGTTTTCAAGGATAGACATAATTACTAACGAAGAATACTTATCTTTTTGCCTCAAGGCTTCTCGCAAAACTCCTTCCTCCTGAAAGCCGACTGACTGATAAACATGTCTAGCACGTTGATTGTGTTCAAAGACATCTAACCAACAACGATGAGCATTATACTCTTCAAAAACCTTTTTGAGGATTATTCGTAAGGCACGCTTGCCGTATCCTAGCCCTGGTTCAGCAACGATAATTCGAGTTAATTCAATACTACGGTTCGGTGATTGTAAGCCAGACAAAATAGCGTAGCCTTGGGTTTCTCCTGAAGCATTTTCAATCATTAAATAATGTTTGTCAGCAGAGTGTAAGTTTCTGCTGTGTTCTTCTCGGCTCCAGCAGAGGATAAGGTCTTTGAATTCATCTCTGGTTTCTTGAGTAAAGATGAAGTCTATATCGTTTAGGTTAGCAGTTCGTAATTTTATCATCAAAAAAAATTCTGTTATATTCAGCCGGGATACAATAGTTTTTTATATGTTTTTCCACTCGTCTAACTAATATAGATTTACCTTCAGTGAATCCTCTTCCCAAACCATACTTTCTTCAAGCAAACGAACCATTACTGTTGAATGACTCAGAAACATTCTGGATAGTGCAGTCTGGAACATTGGCGGTGTTTGCAACTAGAGTTAAGAACAGTTTACCAAAGGAGCAGCGCCGCTATTTGTTTCATGTCAACGCTGGTGAAGCATTGTTTAGTGCAGTGTTGTTACCGGAAGTAATAGCACAAAACCAATGGAATTTTGTAGCGATCGCAATTGAACCCACCCAATTATGCCAGATGTCAATGGTTGATTTGGTTAAGGGAATCGCTGCGGCTGACTCTCAAGCCATAGAATTTTTAGAAGGTTGGGTAAATCATTTAGGGCAATCTCTTAGTGCCCAGCAGACAGTTTTGACAACGCCATTAAATCTTGTGCAGACATTAGGGCGGGATTTTTCATTATCGCCCGGTGAAACGCTACAGTGGAGGCAGCAAACACTTCTATGGGTGAAGTTGCAGCAAGGCAATACTCACTGGATGGGAGTTGAGGAATTAACCTTGAATTCTACCTCACCAGCGTTTCCGTTCACGAGTGCTATGTGGCTGGAGGCAGAAAATGCGGTTATTGGAGAGATGTTGCCAACGACAGATTTAAAAAGTTTCGAGGAACTTCTGGCAGGTTTAGCCAGTTTGCATACTTATTTTTTTCACTACTTCAATTTACTGGCAAATAAAGAAGCAGAAGCAGAATTTCGGCAGTTTCAAGAACGCGAGCAATTTAATCAGCAAGTAATAGAGGGGGCACTCTCTGATTTAGCAACAGTATTGCAGCCACAGCAGGAGGCGGTTTTTTCTCAGGAAGGGCCGCCCTTGTTGGTAGCATTTGGTGCAGTTGGGCGAACTCTGGGAATAGAGATTCGTCCACCAGTAGAGGATTTAAATTCTATTAAAGATCCTGTAGCTGCGATCGCACAAGCATCACAAATTCGTATCCGTCGTATAACTTTAGCAGATGGCTGGTGGTGTCAAGACCAAGGAGCAATGTTAGCTTATACTCAGTTAGAAAAGCGCCCAGTGGCGTTGTTACCTACAGATAATCGAGATTATGTCATCTTTGACCCCGTAGCGCGGACTCGGACACCTGTAAATGAATCAATAGCAAAAACACTGTCACCATTAGCCTACGTTCTGTATCGACCATTACCCCAAATTGCGCTCAACGCCATTGATTTACTGCGGTTTGGGGTCAAGGGTTATGAAAAAGACATTGCCAGTATTTTAGTGGTTGGGCTACTAGGCACAATATTGGCCATGGTTGCACCGCAAGCAACAGCAATTTTAATCAATCATGCCATTCCCGATAGCGATCGCGCAATGCTTTGGCAGATCGGATTGGTCATGTTTGCAGTCGCTTTTGGGCAGTTAGCTTTTCAAATTGCCCAAAGCATTATTACTCTACGAGTCGAAAGCGCTACTGATAGCATATTACAGCCAGCCATCTGGGATCGCCTGCTGAGATTAAGCCCTAGCTTTTTTCGCCAGTATACCTCTGGAGATTTGCTTAACCGCGTCATGGCGGTAAGGGAAATCCATCAAAAACTTAGCGGTGCTACTCAACGAACTTTGTTGAGTGGAGTTTTTGCCTTATTCAACTTGGTGCTGATGTTTATTTACAGTTGGCAACTAGCGTTTGTGGGCGTGGGTTTAGCAATATTTGCCACTGTGGTTACGACTGTTGCAAGTTTCCTCTTGGTGAAGAAATCGAAAAAAGAGCAAGAACTCAATGGTGCAATTCAGGGACTCACCGTACAACTAATCAACGGTGTTGCCAAGCTGCGAGTGACAATGGCAGAAGAACGCGCATTTGCAGCTTGGGCAAAAAAGTACAGCCAGCAGATCCGACTGAAGGCAAGTTGGCAAGAGATTAAAGATGGTATTTCTGTATTTAACGAAGCACTCCCTTTAGTGAGTTCTGTATTGCTGTTTGGGTTTGCCATGCTGTTAATGCAGACACGTCTAACACTGGGTACATTCGTTGCTTTTAACTATGCTTTGGCGATTTTTATCAAAGGAGTAATTGACCTGAGCAATACTGTATCGGAAATTTGGAGTATTGTACCAATATGGGAACGAGCAAAACCGATTTGGCGATCGCAGCCTGAATATGACTCAACCAAGGTTAACCCCGGACAATTAAGCGGTCGCATTGCCCTAAATCGTGTCAGCTTTCGCTACTCTGAGAATGGCAGCTTAATTCTCAATGATGTCAGCCTCCATGCCGAACCAGGGGAATTTGTTGCGATCGTTGGGTCTTCTGGAAGTGGAAAATCAACGATATTGCGGTTGTTATTGGGCTTTGAAACTCCATTGACAGGGAGCATTTATTATGACGGCAAAGATTTAGCAGAGATGGAACTCCAGGCTGTGCGAAGACAGTTAGGAGTGGTACTACAAAATGGGAAAATCGGCACAGGATCGGTTTTTGATAATATCACCGCCGGGGCTTTAGTTTCCCTAGAAGAAGCTTGGTCAGCCGCACAAATGGCAGGCTTTGCTGATGATATCAAGCAAATGCCAATGGGGATGCATACGATCGTCGCTGAGGGTGGTAGTAATCTTTCCGGTGGACAACGGCAAAGATTATTGATTGCGCGATCGCTTGTTTCCAAGCCTAAAATTATCTTAATGGATGAGGCGACCAGCGCCTTAGATAACCGCACCCAGGCAATTGTAACTGAAAGTTTAGCTAAGTTAAACGCTACCAGAGTGGTGATTGCTCATCGCCTCAGCACAATTCGTAATGCCGATCGCATCTATGTTATTGACGCTGGTCATGTCGTGCAGGTAGGTAATTTTTCAGAATTGATTGCCCAATCAGGATTATTTGCCAGACTGGTAGCTCAACAGTTATAAGGGGTAGAGGACTTTATCTTCTTTTGTTTTCAAAATGAGAATTGCTGGTGAGAAATCCGGGCTATTAATTCAAGACCTCACTATGCAATTTTTCGAGGTACCCTCTTGAAAATACAAAAAATTGTGAACCTCATAAAAATGACTATAGCGCATCTTTATCTGACATTTAATTTAAAAATATTATATATAAAAAATAATACAAATAATAAAAAACTTTTTCTCTCAAAGAATATTAAAATCTAGTATCTATTAGGACTTACGCACTCTACAAAATAACTATGATGTGTACCAACGAAAATCCGTTGTTTTCGGCTATTGGCTAATAGCTTTAGATTCAATAGCGATCGCTGGCTAATGGTGAAAAAATCAAACTTGAATGGCTGAAAGTCCATATTCACATTTAGTTGCTTCTGTCAATATGTAAGTTTTGTAATAGTAAAATTACATCATACAAATAACTTATTGGCCCACGAGGAAAAGTTGTATAAATTAAACAAAATAACACCAATTATGCTAGTAAAAATATTTATTCTGAAAAATAGTTAACTACAGATTTTTGAGTATTAGGTTAACTTACAGAAAAAGCTTTAGGACTTACGCACTGTACAAAAGAGCTATTTTGTATGTTAACAACGTAAATACGTTCTTTCAGGCTTTTGAAGGTTGCTTTTGATTGTTGGCGATCGCCAAAATATGATTGAAAAACCTAGATGGAAGCCTTGAAAAATTTACCTGTCATTTTTGCTTTTATGTCAATGCATAAGTCCTAAATTTATGAAAGTAGCTCTGTATAAATGCTTACCAATAATCAAATTTTTTTGAACAGACTTATTAATAAAATAACGGTTGTATTTCAGTGAAACTATTGATATTCTCTAAAATGTCAAAGATTGATGGAAATGAATTTTTCATTCCAGGTAATTGACGTTAGTTCAACTTAGTTAAGAGAACAAGAACAATGGCAAATTCACTTTTTACTGAACTCTCAGCTTGTGAAGCAACCAGTCTTGTAGGCGGCCGCTCTGCAAGTGCTTTTGGTACTTTCAGCGCCAGGGCTATAAGTAACCAAGGTTTTGCTGTAACCGATGGTGACGTTACAACCTTTGCTGTTGTGGACGGCGATGATGTAGATGCTGGGTCTCAAGGATTTAGTTCCTCGTTTGCCGGAGAAGATTAGTTCTGCCTCGGATACATTAGGTGACTTCTTAATATAAGAAGTTAACTGTCATTACTAGAACTGAGCTCAAACTAGTTAGTTAAATAGAGAAGTCCTTGAAGGCTAGTTCAGGTAAAAATGAAAGCTTTCAATGATTTCTTTATTAAAGGGGTTGCCACAAATTAGCCAACCCCTGTTTTTTATCTGAAAAAATCTGTTCATAATGGTTAGTTAAATATAGAATTCGCTGAAGGCTAGCTCAGTTAAAAGTTAAAAAGTCTTCAGCTATTTTTCTCTCGAAACAGAGTTAACACTATTTAGATAGACCATGTTTTTAAGCTCAAAATAAATCTGTCAAAATGGCACCATCGCTCCAGTTTTGTCATTGATATTACTTCCGGCCACTGACTAAGGTTGCTTGAAGCAACAAGTGATTTTGAAAGGAAAACAAACAGTTTTAGTTCAAATGAAATATCAGGTTGTGCGACAGCATAGTGAAGAAGATTGCGGAGCTGCTTGTCTGGCTGCCATTGCCAAACATTATGACCGTACTTTTACCATCAACCGCATCCGGGAAGCGGTAGGCACTGGGCAACTAGGAACAACATTGCTAGGTCTGCAACAGGGAGCAGAGGCACTAGGTTTCAATGCTCGCACAGTCAGAGCATCAACTGAAATAGTAGACCGGATTAAGGAAGCGCCACTGCCAGCGATCATTCACTGGAAAGGCAACCACTGGGTTGTTTTGTACGGGCAGCGGGGCAGGAAATATGTAATTGCTGATCCAGCCACGGACATCCGTTATCTCTCCAGAAAGGAGTTGATGGAGGGCTGGAAAAATTGGGTGATGCTTCTACTGGAGCCAGACTCGATCCGCTTTTATACTCAAAGCGACAAGCAAGTTAGCGGTTTTGGGGGATTTCTCAAGCGCGTATGGCCTTATCGAGCTATAGTCTTTCAGGCTATGCTCGGCGCCCAAGTTATTGGTCTGCTATCTTTAGCTTACCCTTTCCTGATCCAAATCCTGACAGATGAAGTGCTAGTTCGAGGTGATACAGGGCTGCTCAACGCTGTAGCAATCACTGTTGTGATCATGAACCTTATCAGCAGTAGTCTCAGACTCGTTAACTCTAACCTGATTGCCAATTTTGCCCAAAAAATTGAGTTAGGGCTAGTTCTGGAATTTGGACGACAAATCCTGCGATTGCCGCTAACATACTATGAAGCCCGTCGCAGTGGCGAAGTCGTGAGCCGACTGCGAGATATTCAACAGATTAATCAGTTAGTCTCACAATTGGTCGTGAGTTTACCTGCTCAGTTTTTTACTGGGGCGGTTTCTTTTGGTTTCATGCTGTTCTACAGTGGGAAACTGACGCTAGTTGCCATCGCGATCGCCGCTGTGATGACAGTATCCACAGTTGTTTTCCAGCCGACACTTCAGCAAAAAGTTCGTAGTATATTGGTCTTAGCAGCAGAAAACCAAGGCGTTCTCGTTGAAAGCTTTAAAGGTGCATTAACACTAAAAACCACGACCGCCGCTCCCCAATTCTGGCAAGAATTCCAGAGCCGATTCGGTCGCCTAGCGAACCAAACGTTCCGCACGATTCAAATTGGCATTATCAACAATACCTTCTCTGGATTAGTTTCTGGTATTGGCAGCGTTGCCTTACTCTGGTTTGGCAGCATGTTGGTTATTAGCAAGGAATTGAGTATCGGTCAACTGCTTGCCTTTAACGCTATGAACACTAATTTTCTAGCCTTCATAGGTACTTTAATCGGACTTGTGGATAGATTTACACGGACTCAAACTGCTATCCAGCGTTTAATAGAAGTTATAGACTCCACACCGGAAAATCAAGGCGATACCCAAAAGCCCTTGGCTACACTTCCTGGCAATGCTGACATCACTTGCACAAATCTAAACTTTCACTACCCTGGCAGAACTGAGTTATTAGAAAATTTCTCTATTACACTCCCTGGCGGTAAAGTGATTGCCCTGATTGGTAAATCAGGCTGTGGTAAAAGTACCCTTGCTAAAGTGATTGCGAGTTTGTATCCAATACAGTCTGGCAATATTCGTATTGGACTATATAACCTGCAAGATTTATCCTTAGATAGCCTCCGGCGACAAATCGTTCTTGTTCCCCAAGAACCCCACTTTTGGAGTCGCTCAATTATTGAAAACTTTCGCTTAGGTTCTCCGCACGTCACCTTTGAGCAAATTGTCAATGCTTGCCAAATTGCCGAGGCTGACGATTTTATCAGTAAACTCCCCGACAAATATCAAACCGTCTTAGGTGAATTTGGCTCAAATATTTCTGGCGGGCAACGCCAACGACTGGCGATCGCCAGAGCGATAGTTACTGATCCGCCAATCCTAATTTTGGATGAATCAACGGCTGGACTCGATCCAGTGAGTGAGGCGCAAGTACTAGGTAGGCTCCTATCTCATCGGCAGGACAAAACCACTATTCTGATTAGCCACCGCCCCAGAGTGATTAATCGTGCTGATTGGATTGTGTTACTGGATCAAGGTAGGTTGCAACTCCAAGGCTCTCCAGAGGATCTACGCTCTAAGGGTGGAGATCACTTAGACTTCTTGACCCCTTGAAAACAGCTTGCTCCTAAAAGCGCCAAACGCAGCACTTGGATAGCCGAGCAATCATAGACTAGTACAGAACGGCGGAAATAAACAGACCATATTAGTTACCGCCGCGACAGATGGGTTTGATTTCCTCGGCTGGCACTTCAAAGTCCAGAAAAACGGAAAGTTCAAAAGTACTCCTTCAATGGACAACTTTAAAACGTTCCGTAAGAAAGTAAAACACATCGTCAACCACTATCTCAAATTTTGGTATGTTCCAGTTCCTTAGTAATTCATACCTTGATTCAGCAACGCCAGAATTGACCTTAATTCATACTGCCATTATGCAACGCCCTTGACCATTGGCAATTTATCTCTGCGGTAGAGGTGGTTTTTTTACGCGCAGACAGCAGAAGAGAGCAAATGTGTTTAATACTTTACTCCCGTTCAAAGACAAAAATAATGGAAATTGGTTTATTTGTCTTGGGATCAGATGGCTCATATAAATTTAGCAATCGGTAATTCAAAGTCTGAAATTCGTTGATCCATGATTCCAGGGTTCGGAAATACCAAGGAGTAGGGTAAAAGGGTTGATCCGCATTTGGTTGCCATGAAGTTTCGCGCCACCCATTGGAGTATGGAGAGTCACCGCAAGCAATTATCGGATGAAGGGTTTGAATGATTATTTTGCCTTTGTCCTCTAACAGGCTATGACCTGCCTTAGCGATCTGATCAAGAGCGCATTCGCCTAGAATTGAAAAGTTGCAGATCAAGCAAGAGAAAGAGTTAATGGTGCTAAATCTTTGTGATGCAAGATCCGAGTACGAACAGACAACAAAGCGAGAATCACCACTATCCTTTGCTGTCTCAATGAGATCGGCGCAAAAATCAACACCCCAACCATTGATTCCTAAAGAAAAAAGCTGTCGAGACAACCATCCCTCACCGCATCCAATATCTAAGAATGTTCTTGGATTAAGCTGGGTTATCGCTTTAACTATAGCGGCATCTGTGGCGATCGCACGGCTTTCAATTTGTTTATTACGAACTGCTTGTGTCCATAATTTAGCATTCATCTGCCATGAGTCAAGGATTCGTTTTTCATTTTCGTCCATAAATACCGCTCAAATAGCACCAACAATCTTCTTCTTTAAAACATAAGCGATAATGCAGCCAGATGCAGGATTTCCACTATTTCCGAGAATCGGAATTTTAACTCATATATACACCGGATTACAGCAATTCTTTAGGTTCTATCGATTAGCGATACTCAGTTCGTGAAGCCCTAAAACTCTCAAGCAAGGTTCTGTCTGACAATGCCACTGCTACCCAAAATTTAGAAGCATTCATTAAACAGGCGATCGCTCTGAGAAAATGAAGCCACTTGATTATATTTTTGACTTTCCCTGAAAAATAAGTAAGTATTAACACTTTTAATCCTGAAACAAAGCGATCAAAAATGAAACGTTCAAATCGGCTTGCTTGGATAAGAGCGATCGCTTGTGTAATTTGAGTGATGTTATGTGTGCTTAAATAGCCATAATATCCCCGTTAAACCCGCGTGCAAAGAAGGCTTAGGTAGCTTTTTATGATCGTTGTAGTTGCCATGTTCAGCATGAGAACTACAACGAGTTTAACCTTTTGTATTACCGAGAATGATAATTTCTTCTGCCCTTGGTAATGTGTCAGCGATCGCGAGGATTTTACTTAGTTCGCTTTCGTTAGGCAATGACAGTAATATTTGCACTAGTAAGCGCTACCTGATTTGAGAACTGGGCTATCTGAACTTGTGCAGCACTACCAACCCCATCTTTATCAAAGAATAGGTTCCCCGTAGTTTGATCATAGATAAAGCGATCGCCTGCAATTGTCGCACTAGTCCCAAGTCGGAATAAGCTCGAATCCAGTACCGTATCCTGAGATTGGCTCAGTCCAAATTCTGTCTTAGAAACGAAGATAGTATCATCTCCAACAGTAAAATCAGTAATAGTGTCATAGCCTCCAGTGCGAGTATCAGCCAGGTTGAAGCTATCTCGACCAATTCCACCAGTCAATATATCTCGACCAACTCCACCAGCGAGTACATCGTCACCTGCACCACCAAGCAAGGTGTCATTGCCTGAGTTACCAAAAAGGCGATCATTACCATCTCCTCCAGTTAACGTGTTAGCGGCATTATTTCCTATGAGAATGTTATTGAGGCTGTTACCAGTACCATTGATTGTCCCGGTTCCAGTCAGAGTCAAATTTTCCAGGTTATTTCCCAATACCCAACTTACCGAAGAATTGACTAAATCTGTGCCTGGATCTAAGCCTTCAATAATAGAATCGTTCAGGTTGTCTACGATGTAAATGTCATTGCCGACTCCACCATCAAGACTATCAATCCCTGCACCTCCATCCAAAGTGTCATCGCCGGAACCGCCCAATAAGGTGTCATTGCCTGCACTACCAATCAGGCTATCGTTACCATCAACTCCATTCAAGATGTTAGCGCTAGTATTTCCAATCAGGATGTTATTAAGGCTGTTACCAGTACCATTGATTGCCGAGCTTCCACTCAGAGTCAAGTTCTCCAGGTTATCTGTCAACATCCAATTCACCGAAGACTTGACTAAATCTGTGCCTGCATTTAAGTCTTCAGTAATCGTATCGTTCAGATTGTCTACAGTGTAAATGTCATTACCGACTCCACCATTGAGACTATCAGCTGCTAAACCTCCATCCAAGGTGTCATCGCCGGAACCCCCCAACAAGGTGTCATTACCTGCACCACCAATTAGGCTATCGTTGCCGTTTTCTCCGTTCAAGATGTTAGCGGCAGTATTTCCATTCAAGATATTATTAAGGCTGTTACCAGTACCATTGATTGCCCCACTTCCAGTCAGGGTTAAGTTCTCCAGGTTATTTCCCAATACCCAACTCACTGAAGACTTGACTAAATCTGTGCCTGCACTGGCAGATTCAATAATCGCATCGTTCAGGTTATCTACGGTGTAAATATCATTGCCGACTCCACCATCAAGACTATCAGATCCCAAACCTCCATCTAAGCTGTCATTGCCAGAACCCCCTAACAAAGTATCATTGCCCGAATCGCCAAAGAGGTTATCGTTGCCATTTTCTCCACTCAAGGTGTTAGCAGCAGTATTTCCATTCAAGATATTATTAAAGCTGTTACCTGTACCATTGATTGCCCCACTTCCAGTCAGGGTTAAGTTCTCCAGATTATTTCCCAACACCCAACTCACTGAAGACTTGACTAAATCTGTGCCTGCACTGGCAGATTCAATAATAGTGTCGCTGATGCTGTCCACAGTATAAGTGTCATTGCCTTTACCACCAATGAGACTGTCATCTCCTGTACCACCATCTAAGAAATCATTTCCATCGCCGCCATCGAGGGTGTCGTTATCACCTAGTCCGTTGAGCGTGTCATTGCCCAGCAATCCTGAGATAATATCCTTGTTCACCGTACCAGTCAGGTTGTCTGCAACTGAAGTACCAGTAATTTCATTAGGGAGTTGACTAATGGTATTAGCCACTGTTAATGCAAAAACATCGCTGACAGTTGCCGTTCCATCATTGGCTATAACTTTGATGTTGAGGCTACCAACGTTATTATTTGTGGGAGTACCAGTAAAGGTAGTGCCGTTGAAAGTTAACCAAACAGGAAGTGGATTACCATTTTCTAAAGTGGCGGTGTAAACGAGGTTATCTCCCGCATCCACATCACTGAAGGTATTTGCTGGCACCACAAAGCTAAAAGCAGTGTTTTCTGTAGCAATTTGGTCAGCGATCGCATTACTCACAACAGGGGTATCATTGGTATTAGCGATCGCTAGACCAAATACACTACTGGCGGTAGCTCCATCCTTATCAGTTGCGGTAACTTTGAGGCTGAGGCTGCCCACATTTTGATTTAATGGCGTGCCGCTAAAAGTGCGCGTGGTTGGATTAAAGTTTAACCAAGCCGACAATGGATTGCCGTTACTGAGGCTAGCAGTATAGGTCAGGGTGTCGCCTGCATCGACATCGCTGAAGGTGGTTGTTGGTAAAGTAAAGTTGAAGATGGCGTCTTCTGTTGCTGTTTGGTCAGCAATAGTACTTAATGCTTTTGGGGCATCGTTAATATTGTTGACTCCGATCGCGATCGCTTTTTCGTAGAATAAACCACCCTGATCTGTGGTGCGTAAACGGATGTTGTAGCTATTCTTGGTTTCGTAATCTGGCGAGCTATTAATCCGTAATTCGTTACCAACAATCGTGAAGGCGCTGTTATCGGTGCTGCCAGTACCCGAAACTAGGGTGTAGGTGTGGGTGTTACCTGCATCAGGATCAACAGTGCTAAAGTTGCCAATTACTGTGTTGGCAGGAACATTTTCGTTAACACTAGTGGTACTCAGGCTCAGGTCAGTGGGAGTAGTAGGAGTACTGTTCAGGTCAAGCTTAAAAAGTTCTTGCCCAGTGTTGCCGTTGTCAGCAACAAAGTAGAGTTTGCCATTAACGTAAGTTAAGTTGTTGGGACTAGAACCAGATAAACCAGAGAAGATATCCTTAACGCGGACAGTACCAGCCTCAGTGCCATCACTCTTCCACAGTTCAGAGCCACCACTGCTGTCGGAGGCACTGAAGTACAGCGTGCCGTTGACATTCGTCAGATTTTGCGGAAAAGAGTTACCCATACCAGAGAAGATATCCTTAACGCGGACAGTACCAGCCTCAGTGCCATCACTCTTCCACAGTTCAGAGCCACCACTGCTGTCGGAGGCACTGAAGTACAGCGTGCCGTTGACATTCGTCAGATTGTATGGGTTAGAGCCACCCGTGCCAGAGAAGATATCCTTGACGCGGACAGTACCAGCCTCAGTGCCATCACTCTTCCACAGTTCATAGCCACCACTGCTGTCGGTGGCATTAAAGTACAGCGTGCCGTTGACATTCGTCAGATTGCGCGGTTCAGAGCTACCCATACCAAAGAAGATATCCTTGACGCGGACAGTACCAGCCTCAGTGCCATCACTCCTCCACAATTCAGAGCCACTGCTGTCGGTGGCAACAAAGTACAGCGTGCCGTTGACATTCGTCAGATTTTGCGGAAAAGAGTTACCCATACCAGAGAAGATATCCTTAACGCGGACAGTACCAGCCTCAGTGCCATCACTCTTCCACAGTTCAGAGCCACCACTGCTGTCGGAGGCACTGAAGTACAGCGTGCCGTTGACATTCGTCAGATTGTATGGGTTAGAGCCACCCGTACCAGAGACGATATCCTTGACGCGGGCAGTACCAGCCTCAGTGCCATCACTCTTCCATAGTTCAGAGCCACCACTACTGTCGTAGGCATTAAAGTATAGCGTGCCGTTGACATTCGTCAGATTTTGCGGACCAGAGCTACCCGTACCAGAGACGATATCCTTGACACGGACAGTACCAGCCTCAGTACCATCACTCTTCCACAGTTCAGTGCCACCACTACTGTCGTAGGCAACGAAGTACAGGATGCCGTTGAGATTCGTCAGATTTTGCGGAAAAGAGCTACCCGTACCAGAGACGATATCCTTGACGCGGACGGTACCAGCCTCAGTACCATCACTCTTCCACAGTTCTCGACCCCCACTGCTGTCGTTGGCAACGAAGTACAGGATGCCGTTGAGATTCGTCAGAAAGGACGGCTCAGAGGAGATTGTAGCAGTATTAATATCCTTGACGCGGACAGTACCAGCCTCAGTGCCATCACTCTTCCACAGTTCAGAGCCACCACTGCTGTCGGAGGCATCAAAGTATAGCGTGCCGTTGATATTCGTCAGATTTTGCGGGTTAGAGCTACCTGTGCCAGAGACGATATCCTTGACGCGGACAGTACCAGCCTCAGTGCCATCACTCTTCCACAGTTCAGAGCCACCACTGCTGTCGGAGGCATCAAAGTATAGCGTGCCGTTGACATTCGTCAGATTTTGCGGAAAAGAGCTACCCGTGCCAGAGAAGATATCCTTGACGCGGACAGTACCAGCCTCGGTGCCATCACTCTTCCACAGTTCATAGCCAATACTGCTGTCGTTGGCACTGAAGTATAGTGTGCCGTTGACATTCGTCAGATTTTGCGGAAAAGAGCTACCCGTGCCAGAGACGATATCCTTGACGCGGACAGTACCAGCCTCAGTGCCATCACTCTTCCACAGTTCATAGCCACCACTGCTGTCGTAGGCAACGAAGTATAGCGTGCCGTTGACATTCGTCAGATTGTAAGGGCCAGAGCCACTGCTACCAGAGACGATATCCTTGATGCGGACAGTACCAGCCTCAGTGCCATCACTCTTCCACAGTTCAGTGCCACCACTACTGTCGTAAGCAACGAAGTATAGCGTGCCGTTGACATTCGTCAGATTTTGCGGATTAGAGCCACTGGTACCAGAGACGATATCCTTGACGCGGACAGTACCAGCCTCAGTACCATCACTCTTCCACAGTTCAGTGCCACCGACAGCAGTGGTGGCACTGAAGTACAGTGTGCCGTTGATATTTGTCAGATTTTGCGGGTTAGAACCACTGCTACCAGAGACGATATCCTTAACGCGGACAGTACCAGCCTCAGTGCCATCACTCTTCCACAATTCCTGATCCCCACTACTGTCGGAGGCATTGAAGTACAGTGTGCCGTTGACATTCGTCAGATTTTGCGGGTTAGAACCACTGCCATAGTAGATATCCTTGACACGGACAGTACCAGCCTCAGTGCCATCACTCTTCCACAATTCTTGATCCTTACTGCTGTCGGAGGCATTGAAGTACAGCGTGCCGTTGACATTCGTCAGATTTAGCAGGATAGAGCTACCTGTACCAGAGACGATATCCTTGACGCGGATAGTACCAGCCTCAGTGCCATCACTTTTCCACAGTTCACCCCCCCCACTGCTGTCATAGGCAGTGAAGTACAGCGTGCCGTTGACATTCGTCAGATTTTTTGGGTAAGAGGAAGCTCCATTGGTATTGATATCTTTGATGAGGCTAATTGATGGTTCTTCTGCTGGCATAACTGTTTTTCCTTAAAGCTTTAGTTGCAATCACAAGGGAAATCAGGCGTTGGTAGACGCCCCAAGGACGATCGCTATTTTTCTTGCTATGTAAATATGCGATGCGATCGCTTAACTCCCAAGCTTCGCTTTTTTTTAAATTAAACAGCCTCGGCAAATATGTCTAATTTTATACTTGATTTAGATAAAGCTCATTTGGTTTAGTTAATATAAGCACTCCACATCAACCAATATCGACACAGATATGAACATAACCTGTTGGAAGGAATGAAACAGAAATCTTGGTGATTGTCTTGATTCAACTTAGCCGATCCGCGTAAATTGGTGTTTGCATAGCGTGTCCTAAAGGACAAGGTATTGATAAAGTTAATTATATTTTTGACTTTGCCTGAAAAATAAGTAAGTATTAACATTGATATTCAAAGGCTATGAAAGTCGAAAATGAAACGTCCAAATCGCCTTGCTTGGATGGGAGCGATCGCACTGGCTGCGATCGTTTTACTTAGTTTGTTCGCGGCTCCCAATAATACTAAAATTAACGCTGGCTCTACCTATAACCGTAACTCTGATGGCTATGGTGCTTGGTACGCTTTTATGCAACAACAGGGAATTTCTATCAAGCGTTGGCAAAAGCCTTTTAGTGATATTCAGCCAGAGAACAACCCAGTTACTTTGCTACAGGTAGGCGGCTATCCCAGAGAAACGACACTAGATAGTCAAGAGCGGGAATGGGTAGAGAAAGGGAATACTTTGGTAATTTTGGGTGCAAAGGCGCGGGTTACAGAAGCGGAGTTTAGCACTATGCAAAAATCTCCTGAAGGTGATATTAAAATTGATACACGTAGACGATATAAAAAAGCTAACTCCCAGCAAGTTAATTTAGGCGATCGCTTTGGTGCTGTTGTCTGGAAAGAAAATTACAAAAAAGGAAAAGTGATTTTTTCTACCACTCCTTATTTAGCTGCCAACGCCTACCAAGATTATTTAAGTAATTTCAAGTATTTAGCTAGTTTGGTTACTGAAAAAAGTAACACAGTCTTTGTCGATGAATACATCCACGGCTATAAAGATGCCGATATCAGGAAGAAAGAAAACGAAGGAGATTTATCTAGCTTTTTTGCCAAAACTCCTTTACTTCCAATCTTGATACAGGTAAGTATCCTGCTATTAGTGCTAGTTTGGGCGCAGAATCGCCGCTTTGGTAAGCCAGTAGCTTTAGATACACCAGTTGTAGATAATAGCGAGGCATACATCCAAGCTTTAGCCGGGGTGTTGCAGAAAGCTGATACCACCGACTTTGTTGTTGAAATGGTAGGTAAACAAGAACAGCTACAACTCCAAAAAGTCTTGGGATTAGGGCAAGTACTTTTAGAACGTCAAGCCTTGATCGATTTCTGGATGGAAAAAACAGGCGCAAGTGCAGCAGAACTCGATGCAGTTTTAAAGCTACAATCTCGCAAACAACCCATCAGTGAACGAGACCTGTTAAGCTGGTTGGGGAAATGGCGAACCATTAGGAAAATTAAAAATTAGAAATTAAAAATTAATTTTTTGGAATTATCAATAGTATTTCTGCGTTGGTTATTTTTCAATAAAAAATATGAGTGAAACACATCCTATCTTAATTCGTCTTGGTCAAGGTCTTAATCAAGTAATTGTCGGACAATCTAGCTTAATACAGCAACTCTTAATAGCACTGCTAGCGGGTGGGCACGTAATTTTAGAAGGAGTACCGGGAACTGGGAAAACCCTACTAGTAAAAGTGTTAGCGCAGTTAATTCAAGGAGATTTTCGGCGGATTCAATTAACACCTGATGTTTTACCTTCAGATATTACTGGGACAAATATTTTTGACTTGAATAGCCGCAATTTCACTTTGAAAAAAGGGCCAATATTTACTGAAGTATTACTAGCAGATGAAATCAACCGGACTCCGCCCAAGACACAAGCGGCGCTGCTAGAAGCGATGGAAGAGATGCAGGTAACATTGGATGGTGAAAGTTTGCCTTTACCAGATTTATTTTGGGTAATTGCGACGCAAAATCCCCTGGAATTTGAGGGTACTTATCCTTTACCAGAGGCACAGTTAGACAGATTTTTATTTAAGCTGGTAGTAGATTACCCCGATCAAGCAGCTGAAAAGCAAATGTTACTCAATCGTCAGGCGGGTTTTGCAGCACGACGTTTAGATATTAGCCGTTTGAAACCAATCGCAACAGTAGCCGACATTTTGCAAGCACGACAGGCAGTCAAAGAAGTTAAAGTATCAGAAGCGATCGTTGATTATTTGTTGGCGTTGGTGAGAACATCGCGTCAATATCCTGATCTAACTTTGGGTGCATCACCTCGCGCTACCGGTGCTTGGTTGCAGACATCTCAAGCCTTGGCGTGGTTAGCAGGAAGGGATTTTGTAACGCCAGATGATGTAAAAGCAGTTGCATCACCGTTGCTACGTCACCGTCTCATCTTGAAACCAGAAGCGATGCTGGATGGTTTACAAATGGATGCAGTAATTGCGTCGGTAATTAATCAAGTACCAGTTCCGAGGTGAAAAACTTAAACCTCTGACGTAAATCCCCAACCCCTTCTCCCAAAATTGGCTACGGTGTACACACATCTTGGTAATGAAGCCCAAACCCTGGATTTACCCCCTTAATCCCCCCGATATATTGGGGGGAAACCGGAAAATCTAGTTCCCTCCCCTTTATAAGGGGAGGGTTAGGGTGGGGTAAAATCTTGGGTTTTTCAGCTATTTCAGACTTATGTGTACACCACAGCCCCAACTTGGGAGAGGGATTTAGAGTGAGGACTTTTGATTCATGTCCGCATAATTAGTTATGATTCCGAATCCAAAATCAGATCGCACCTCTAGATTTGCACTTTTCTGCATAGCTTGAGAATTCATCTCAAATTAAAATAAGCGCATACTTCAATGAGTTAGGGCTAAAAGATACAAGATATGACTCTCAAGCTAAACGTCGGAGGTGAAGAGATTTTTCGTCAAGCTTAAGGAAAATCTGAATTTGGATGAAAATATGGTAGGAATAAATTTAAAAGAACATCAAGTTTTTGGATATTTACCAGTGGAAAAAAAGCTGGGTATTCTTGTTGTAGATGACCACCAATTAATTTTAACTGGTACGCTCGATGTCTTAAGTCGACAGTATCCCGAAGCTGCTATCATTAAGGCTCAGACGGCAAAAGAGACACTTTTTCAACTTCAATATCATCACTTTGACCTGATTGTGATGGATTTATCAATTCCCGATCGCCAAGGGGAGACAGCAGAAATTGATACCGGAATTAAGCTGCTGCAAACTTTGCTCCAAGAATATCCCCATCAGAATTTCATGGTACAAACTAGTTATGTAAAGGCGTTAATTCGGATCAAACACGAGATTGATAATCATCAAGCTGGATTTGCGATCGCAGATAAAGGATTACCCGAAGATGAAATGCTAATGCGGGTTAATTTGTCCCTTCATGGTGCAACTCATACCAAAGATATCAAAACGGGAATCGAACTTAAACCAGAATGGTTGGAGGTGTTGCGGTTAGCTTTTGAAGAGAGTTTGACAGATAAAGCGATCGCCGAACGAATGTATAAATCAGAAAGAGCAGTACGTACTTACTGGACGAAGATTCAGGATGTGTTGGGAGTCTATCCTGAAGACTGCAAGCAGGGTGGTAAGAATATGCGAATTCAAACTGAAATTCGTTCCCGTGATGAAGGTTTAATTGATTAATCCGGGAAAAAACGAGATGATACTATGTTCGTTTGATTACTTATTAAACTCTAAGAACCCCAAAGAATCAAAGCTACACTTTGTCTTATCAAGTGAAGCATCTGGCGCGTGGGGGTGCAATGACTGTGAAAATTATAACTAATTATCTAGACATGATATGAGCAGGAGAATCTGGAATCGCATTCGCCAAGAATTTGGGTTGTGGTTACAGGCTGCACCTCCTGGAATCATGGTACTGTTTATGGTGATATTGATACGTATAACTGGAGGAATGCAATCTTGGGAATGGATGCTTTTCGATAAGATGTTATATCTGCGTCCCGTAGAAAAACTTGATGAACGTGTAGTAATTGTAGGTATTGATGAAAAAGATATTGAATGGGTTAAGCAATATCCGATTCCAGATGAGAAGATTGCAGAGTTACTCACTAAGCTGGAAACTTATAAACCGTTAGCTATTGGGCTAGATATCTTCAAAAATGTTCCTGTTGAACCTGGTGGTAAAGAACTTGCGCAGGTGTTGCAGCAGAATCCTAATATTATCGGGATTCAAAAAATATTACCACCCGAAGAAACTTCTCCACCCCAAAATTTGCCACCCGAACGAGTTGGATTTGTCGATTTACCTAATGATAAGGATAGCAAAAATCGACGCTATTTACTATTTACAACAAACCCGAATAATCCTGACAATATCAACGAAGATAAATATTCTTTAGCGCTGCGGTTAGTTATTAAGTACTTCCAGGCGAAAGGAATTGAATTGGAAACAGGAAAAAATGACCCGAATACGATCAGATTTTGGGGAATTGAATTACCCCGAATCACCCATAATTTTGGCGGATACGTTAATGTTGATGATGGCGGATTGTCAATTTTGATGAACTTCCGCAATACTTCCAAGCCTTTTAATGTTATATCGTTGCGCGAGATTTTAAATGGAAAAGTAAATCCAGAATTGTTGCGCGATCGCATTGTATTAGTTGGCAACCGCAACATGAGTACTGGCGATATTTTTTATACCTCTGCATTAGCAAATTTAGAATTAAGCAGTCAAATTTATGGCATTGACTATCACGCTCATGCGATCAGTCAAATTCTTAGTTATGTAATCGACAGTCGCCCAATGTTGCATAGTTGGGGAGATATAGGAGAGTACACATGGATATTTGTTTGGGGTTTTATGCCGATAATTATCGGACGGATTACCCAATCTGTTTGGAAAAATATACTTAGTGTTGCTGTAGCTGGAGTTACTTTGTTTAGCTGCGGGTATGTAATGTTGTGGGTGTGGGGTATATGGATTCCGGTAGCACCTGGTTTGCTGATCTTAGGTGTAAATGGGCTTGGCTTGAGTGCTTTTGCCTTTTACCAGCATGATAAATTCTTGCGATCGCAAATTAACGAACGTCAAAACACAATTCAACACACATTTACCGTAATTCATAATGGCCCTTTGCAAACTCTTGCTTATGGATTAAAGCATCTGCGTGCTAAAGATATCCCTTACGAACAACTGGTTGAGCAATTTGAAAAACTCGATCGCGAAATTCGTGAACTTGGCGATTTTCTTAAACTCGAAGCATTAACCACAGAAGAGAGCTTACGTTTAGGTAGCGGATTAATACTAGAATTAAAACGACCTTTGCACGATTTATTATATGAGGTTTATTCAAGTACATTAGAACGTAAAGATTTTGAACATTTTAAAACCTTAAAAGTTAAAATTCGCAATTTTGAACCGATTGATGATAAATATTTAACTATAGAACACAAACGGGGAATATGTCTGTTTTTAGAAGAAGCTTTATGTAATGTTGGTAAACACGCCCAAGGAGTCAAGCGAGTTCAAGCATCGGGTGTTTATAGTGCAAATAAATACAATTTATCTGTAAGAGATAACGGTTCAGGTATTAAATCAAAACTAGAGAATAAAGGCACAAAATATTTTAAAATGCTTGCTAAACAATTAGGAGGAGAGTTTCGCCGTGAATCGCTTTCTCCACGTGGGACTATATGTGAACTTTGTTGGAAACCTACAAAGGAATTTTAAAAAGGAATAAGGCGTTATATTATGTCTGCTAGATTACTTATTAAACCTGAAAAACCCCACCCCGCCAAAGCTATGCTTTGTCTCCCCTCTCCGGCTTGCAGGGAGAGGCTGGAGGTGGGGTGCAATAGACCTCTTACAAAAATATATTTTTGCACTCTTAGGGAAAAGGGTGCATGTTAAAGGGAAAGGATTTTGAGTTTTTTTACCCTTTTCCCCTGCCCCTTTACCCCGACTTTTGCAAGAAGTCTAATGACTGTGGAAATCATAACTAATTATACGGACATGATATTAGTCGCCAGAATTCTTTAAAAAGTTTTAAATAACCACACAATCAACAGCATTTACCATGAGTCATCAACATTTCGTATTTTGGGAAAATAAGGGCAGATTTACAAGCTTGGTTGTAGGAGTAGTTTTTCTTATGACCGCAGTCCCAGCATTTGCTCAGTTTAAACCACGCGATCGCAAACCAGCCAGCGACAATACCCGTGCAGGTGGTTCGCGTGGATGTTCAGCTAGCGGCATACCACTGACGCAGCTTGCACCTCAGACATTTATCGGTAAAACTGCTTCCATACGTCCAACCTTAGCTTGGTATATGTCAAGTTCTCAAAATGCGCGATTCCAACTATATGAATTTGATTCACCCAAGACAGTTAAAAAAATTGGGCAAGTTAAAGAAATACCCACAACAGTTGGGATTAACAAACTAAAACTTCCCGTTGATTACCCCGAACTCACAGTCGGTAAAACATATTTATGGCAAATTGCAATTGACTGCGAAAACGACACGATTATTAGACGTGCAGAATTTACTGTTATCAATCCTCAATCACTTGCTAAAAATCGATTTACTAGCATTCCAGAAAGTATAAATTATTATACTGAAAATGAACTGTGGTATGAAGCATTAGAAGAAGCATTAAAAGCAACTGGTAATGGTAAACTGGGTCAATCTGGGGCAACTTTAGTTAAAGAACTTGCACAGTCAGAAATGCTTATTGGTAATGACGTAGATCAAAAAAATATTCAACGACGAATTGAATACCTCCAGAAAATTGGCAGCGAAAAAATATAGCAGTTTTCATTTTGATGCAACACACTCTGACCTCACTCCAAACCTCTCTCCTAAAAGGAGAGAGGCTTTGAATCTTACTCCCTTTCCAGCAATAAAAGTTTTTCCGATCCCCTCTCCTAAGAGGCTACGGTGTACACACAAGTCTAAAATAGTTTACTCACTTGGTTTTTCATGTCAGTTTTACCCCACCCTAACCCTCCCCTTAGAAAGGCAGGGCTGTTTCATTCGTTCAGATCGCGATTTTGTCAACAGTATCAGCCAAAAATTTGAGTAAGTTGGTAATCGAAAAATTACGGCTTCAACCGATAAATTTAAGTGCGATCGCCTGGTTTTTGTCTGAATTGGATTGTTAACAACCTGATTTTTTTGACTGATACGCTTGTAAATTAAGGACTTTTAGGGAATGAAACAGCCCTGCCTTAGAAAGGGGAGGGAACTAGATTTCTTATTTCCCCCCTTTATAAGGGGGGATTAAGGGGGGTAATTTGACTTGTGTGTACACGGTAGTTCTTAAGAGGAGAGGGTTAGGGTGAGGTCTTTATTAAACAACTAAGAACCACTATAAAAATAGTAGGCAGAATAGAAATGGTAAAAATTTGGCCGATTGCTGTCACAGGATGGCTGGGATGCGTGGTAGGTATTGCAGTTTCTATTAATCCTGCTTTTGCTCAGTTAACTCCCGATAACAGCCTGGGAACGGAGCGATCGCAAGTCATTCCTATTAATACAAACAATGACCGCATCGAGGGCGGTGCGGCTCGTGGTGCTAACCTATTTCACAGTTTTCAAGATTTTAATATCGGTGAGGGTCAAGGTGTTTATTTCGCTAGTCCACAGGGAATAACAAATATCTTTTCCCGCGTTACTGGTGGTAACTCATCGAATATTTTCGGGACATTAGGAGTATTAGGTAATGCGAATTTATTTTTGCTCAATCCCAATGGCATTTTATTTGGTAAAAATGCCCAGTTAGATATGCAGGGATCATTTGTGGGGACAACGGCAAGTAGTGTAAAATTCGCTGATGGTAGAGAGTTTAGTGCAACTACCCCTCAAAATACACCTTTGCTAACTATTAGCGTTCCTCTGGGCTTACAATTCGGGGTGAATCCTGGAAAAATCACAGTACAAGGATCAGGTCATAATTTAACGTATAATCCATCCACTGCTGGAACCATTAGAACTGATGTTCCCGGATTGCAAGTACAACCAGGGAAAACCCTTGCACTTGTTGGCGGTGACATAAATTTGGAAGGTGGAAATCTGAGGGCTGAGTCTGGACGAATTGAATTAGGAAGCATCGTATCACCGAGTTTAGTTAGCTTGACGCAAAATGATTCAGGTTTATTTTTAGGATATTCAGATGTAAATGCTTTTGGAAATATCCAGCTATCTCAAAAAGCCTCAGCTGATGTCAGTGGAGAAGGTGGAGGTTCTATTCAAGTACAAGCAGGGAAACTATCAGTGCGTGATGGTTCATCGCTTTTCTCTATCACCACTGGTTCAAAACCTGGGGGAGAGTTTAATGTCAACGCTACCGAGTCAATAGAACTGATTGGAGAATCAGCAGACAAAAATTATGCCAGCAGCTTATATACAGAGTCTCAAGGTGCTGGTTCCTCTGGAGAGTTAAACGTTAATACAGGAAAATTAATCGCTACAGATGGAGCTTATATTTCAACTTATACTGTATCTTCCGGTAATGGAGGAAATTTGAATGTCAAAGCTTCTGACTCTATAGAATTGTTTGGCAGGGGTATATTTGGAAGTGGCTTTTATACAGGAACAAGTACCGATAGTAGTGGAAATGCTGGAAATTTGAGTGTCGAAGCTAGAAGTTTGGCTATTAGTGAAGGTGGGGAACTTTTTGCCAGTAGCCCTGGAGAAGGAAATGCTGGAAATATTCAGATAAAAACAGATTCTCTCCAATCAACCAATGGGGCATCTATTGGCAGCAGTATCAATGGTAAAGGCGATGGGGGAAATATTACGATTGATGCTAATGATATTGCTTTTGATAGTGATAGTTCTATTGAGAGCAAAGTGTTTGCTGATGGTGTAGGTAAAGGTGGAAATATCCAGGTTAATACTGGAACCCTTTCATTATTGGGTGGTTCACAAATATCTACCAGAGTTTCTGGGAAAGGTGATGCAGGTAATATCTTTATTAATGCCCGCGACACAATTAAGCTAGATGGGATAGTTGGCTATTCGATTGCTGGTATCACAAGTGATGTGATAGCTGGAGGTGTCGGTAATGGGGGAAATATAGAAATCACAACTGGCTTGCTATCGTTGACAAATGGTGCAATTATTTATACAGGCACAAATGGAATAGGTAATGCAGGTAATATCACCATTAATGCCCGTGAAACTATTAATATAGACGGTTTTGGTAAGGTTTTTATTGAACAACGAGGAGAAAGTAAATTCCCCAGCCGTATTAGTAGTGACGTTAGTTTTGATGGTGTAGGTAAAGGTGGAGATATCCGCATCAATACCAGAGAATTATTCTTAAACAACACAGGTAAAATAAGTTCTGATACCTTTGGGCTGGGTGATGGAGGTAATATTTTTATTCAAGCAGCAGAAAAAATTTCCCTCAGCAATACTAATAATATTGATTTCACTCAAATTAGTTCTACCGTTCTTGATAAAGCCAGAGGTAATGCTGGCAGTATCAACATTCAAGCTAAAGATTTATCATTAGATAATGCTTCAATTAATGGTTACACTTTTGGACAGGGAAATGCTGGTAGTATCTCTATTAAAGTTAAAGATACTTTGTCTTTAAATAATCGAGCATATTTTAGTAGTACAACTTTAGGATTAGTAGGTAATGGTGGAGATATTGATATCCAAACAGGAAAGCTTTCTTTAGATAATGGCTCTTATTTTGTCGCTGGCACTTCTGGTAAAGGAAACGCTGGTAATATCTCAATACAAGCAACAGACACAGTTTCTCTGGCGAATAACAGTAACATAGTTAGCGCCATTTCCGAAACAGGTACAGGTAATGCAGGAAATATTAATATCTTCGCAAAATCATTTTCTCTAAGCGGAGAATCTGCCATTTTTAACAGCAATCTTGATGGTAAAGGTAATGCTGGCAATATCTCAATCAATACAAAAGAGGATGTTTCTTTCACAGGTGGTTCTTCCCTGAGTGCTAGTACGTCAGGTATAGGTAATGCCGGAAATATTAATATCTTCGCTAAGTCATTTTCTATAAGTGGAGGATCTGCCATTTTTAACAGCAATCTTGATGGTAAAGGTAATGCTGGCAATATCTCAATCAATACAAAAGAGGATGTTTCTTTCACAGGTGGTTCTTCCCTGAGTGCTAGTACGTCAGGTGAAGGTAATGCCGGGAATATCAAAATTCAAGCAGATGGTGCTGTGATATTTTCTGGACGCAGTGAAAGACTTAGTAGCGGAATATCTAGCGGCGTGTTGGAAACTGGTGTAGGTAACAGTGGTGATATTGAGATTGTAGCCCGTAATTTAGAGCTATCTGATGGCGCTAATTTGTTTACATTGTCTAATGGTAAAGGCAACGCGGGTAATGTCTTGATAACTACATTGGGTGACACAAAAATCAAAGATAGTAATATAGCAACATTTATTGCCACAGATGGAAACGCTGGTAAAATTGCAATTAAAGCAGGTGGTGATGTTTCTATTTCAGGAAAAAGTTCTTTATTCTCCATTCTTGGGCTAAATGCAGTAGGTAAGGGTGGAGATATTGAAATTCAGGGGCGTAATTTTTCTTTATCCGATGGTGCTGCTCTAAATTCTACTACTATTGGTAGACGCGATGCTGGGAATGTGCTAATAAATACCACTGGTGACATTTCTTTCACAAATGGTTCTAAAATCAATGCTGCAACAATTGGACAAGGAAATGCAGGTAACGTCACCGTTAATGCTGGCGGAAAATTCTCTCTTCAGGGGACAACTCCCAATGGTTTTAACTTTGACACTGGCATCTTTAGCATAGTCGCAATAGATGCAGGATTCACAGGTAAAGGTGAAGGCGGCAATATTAACGTTACATCTCGTGATTTATCTCTCAATGGTGCAGCTTTATCTGCTAGTAGCTTTGGAGATGGAATTGCTGGGAATATTAACATTAATTCAGGTAGTGTAGTACTAGATAATAAAGCGGCTATTAGTGCTGTAACTAACTCTAGTGATGGTGGAAATATTAGCTTAACCGCTACAGATTTATTACTATTGCGTCGTAACAGCAATATCACCACAACTGCGGGGTTAGCCAAATCAGGTGGCGATGGCGGTAACATCAATATAGACTCAAAATTCATCGTCGCCAGCCCTGAAGAAAACAGCGACATCAGCGCCAACGCATACACTGGTTCCGGTGGAAGAGTCCAAATCAATTCGCAAGGAATCTTCGGTATCGAAGCGCGGACAAAACCGACCGAAAAAAGCGATATTACTGCAAGTTCTGAATTAGGTGTATCAGGTATAACAAATATTAACGCACCCGATACCAGTTACATTCAAAACAGCTTTACCGGATTATCCCCAAATGTCATCAATACTAATGCACTGATCGCTAATAGTTGCATTGTTCGCAGTTCCAAACAAGGGGGTACTTTCTTTATCACGGGTTCTGGTGCTTTACGTAGTAGTCCGGGAGATGGATTAATTTCAATCTATTCTACTGGTGAAGTGCGTAATGTTGAACCAACATCGCAGACTTGGAAAAAAGGCGATGCAATAGTTGAACCACAAGGGCTTTATCGACTTGCTGATGGCCGCTTGGTACTCAGTCGAGAATGTCACTAAAGGTTACTGAGGACTGGAAGTGAGGCTTCCGCTACTAAATAAAAGCACAGAGGTTATGGTGAAAATTTTGCGGTTTGCTGTCACAGGATGGCTGGGATGCGTCGCAGGTATTGCATTTTCTATTCATCCTACTTTTGCTCAGTTAACTCCCGATAATAGCCAGGGAAACGAGCGATCGCAAGTCATTCCTTTTGATCAAAAAAATGACATTATCGATGGTGGCGCGGCTCGTGGCACTAACCTATTTCACAGTTTTCAAGATTTTAACGTCGGTGTTGGTCGAGGCGTTTATTTCGCTAATCCAGAAGGGATAACAAACATCTTTTCTCGCGTTACTGGTGGTAACTCATCGAATATTTTCGGGAGATTGGGTGTATTAGGTGATGCAAATTTGTTTTTGCTAAATCCCAATGGCATTGTGTTTGGTAAAAATGCCAGTTTAGATATACAAGGTTCTTTTTTGGGGACAACAGCAAATAGCTTAATTTTTCCCAATGGGGTAGAGTTTAGCGCTATAAATCCCCAAGTACCGCCGTTATTGACTATCAATGTACCAATTGGTTTGCAGTTTGGTTCGCAACCAGGAGGCATTACTAGCCAAGCAGTGATTCAGAATTCTCAAGGAAATGCTGTTGGTGGTTTGAGTGTTGGATCTGGTAGCACCTTAGCATTGATAGGCAGTGAAATTACCTTAGATGGTAGTTTTTTGTTTACTCAAAATGGACAAGTGAAATTGGAAGCAGTCACTGGAGATACAACTGTTGGGTTGAATGTTAATAACTCCTCGTTGGGTTTTAACTTCGCGGAAAATCTAGGACGCACACCCATTAACTTAACGAATGCAACAATTTTAGCTACAGGTGGAAATAGTGCAATTGAGCTATTTGGCGGAAAAATTGGGCTAAACGATTCCTTTCTTTATAGTAGCAATAGCAGATCAATTGTTGTTGATGCGACTCAATTTAGTTTGGATGGCTCTGTAATTCAGAGCACTACTTTTGGTGCAGTGAGGGGGGGGTGATATTCAAATTCGAGCCAGCGATGCAGTGACTCTCGCTAACAGCAGTCGGATTTTTTCTAGTAGCGACAATTCAGTCACAGGTTTGGGTGGTGATGTTACTATTAATGCCGCGAAAATCACAATTGCCGGAGATGGAAATACACAAAATAGCAGTGTTATTTTGGTAAATACAAGTGGTGCAGGTAATGGGGGAAACCTCACTCTTGATGCAACAGAGTTTGTCAACGTCAATGGCGGCTTTGTCTCTGTTATATCTGGAGGTGCAGGTAATGCGGGAAACTTAACAGTGCGAGCTACAAATGATGTCAATATCACTAACCAAGCTTCTTTACAACTTGGAAGCTTGAGTTCTGGTTCAACAGGTAATCTGCGGATTGAAACTGGCACTTTGCGACTTCAAAATAATTTCTCACGGGGGGGAGTAGCAGCAATTACATCTGGTGGTGGAAATGTTGGTTCTATTTCCATTCAGGCTCGGAATGCGATTGAGGTGACTCAAAGTAATATATCTACAAGTGTTTTTCTACCACTAGGAAGTGCAACTCAAGCAACAGCAGGGGATATCACCATTGAAACCCAGCAACTCAATCTCAAAGATGGAGGTTATGTCAGTACGAATACTTTTAGCAGTGCAAATGCAGCTAACATTTTTATTAAAGCTAGTGAATACGTACAGATTAGCGGTTTCTCTAGTGGGGTATTAAGTGGCACCGACTTTGGCTCAGGAAATGGAAGTAATGTAACGATAGAAACGCCTCGACTCTCCCTAACTCAAGGAGGATATATAAGTACCGCATCCAGTAGAGGCAGTGGTAATGCTGGAAATATTACTATCCGGGCCAAAGATGTAGAATTGGATGGGTTTGTTTTCGTACCTAAAGAACAGTTAAATATATTAAATAACCCTCGTGTAGAAGAAATTTTGTCTGAGCCTCTAGCACAAAAAGTTCTGTCTCGGTTCGGGGGTTTTTCTTATATTAGTAACATAACCTCGGATGTGGGTGGAAGTAATGCAGATGTAAGAGGTGGCACGATAACTATTGATACGGAACGGTTGCGGTTGAGTAATGGTGGAAACATATCAGCCTCAGTGTTGCTAGGAAAGGGGCAAGGGGGTAATTTGGTGGTTCGTGCCACTGATTCTATTGATATTACTGGGGCTGGGCCAGAACGAGTAGATGGTTCATTTGCACCATCAGGTTTATTTGCAGAATTGCAAACTGGAGCAATTGGTTCTGGGGGCAGTATTGACGTTACAACAGAACGCTTAAACCTCAGCAATAACGGACAAATTTCTGCCACCACATTAAGTCAAGGTAATGCGGGAAATATTACGATTAATGCCGAGAAAATTGATTTACGAGGAAGTAGCAGCATCAGAACTCAGGTTGACGATGAAGCTAATGGTAACGCAGGCAATATCAGCATCAAAACTCAACTATTAAATGTACAAGAAAAATCACAAATATCATCAGCAACTCAGGGAAATGGAAACGCGGGGAATTTAACGGTAAAAGCTGATAACATTATCCTCACTGGTTCAGACAGTGAGTCTGCAACTGGTTTGCTATCATCAGTTGACGAAGAGGCTAATGGTCAAGGCGGTGATATAGATATTGCTACTAATCGCCTTAGTGTACGCGATCATGCTGAAATTTTCTCCGGCAGCATCGGTACGGGTGAGGCTGGAAATATTAGAATTAAGGCTAATTTTCTGGAAATTCTTGGTAAAGCCAGCGGAATCGCTTCTTTAACAAATGCAGGTAATGGTGGTGATATCACCCTCGATATCGCTGATTTATTACTGCTGCGCGGTGGCGGTTTAATTTCAACCACCGCAGGTAGAAGCCAAGCTGGTGGCAATGGCGGTAATATCAATATCAACTCTAAATTTATTGTCGCCATTCCCAAAGAAAACAGCGATATCAGCGCAAATGCATATACTGGTTCCGGTGGAAACTTCAAAATCAACTCGCAAGGTATCTTCGGTATCGAGTCTCGCCCACAACCAACCGACAAAAGCGATATTACTGCAAGCTCGGAATTAGGCGTTTCAGGTATAACAAATATTAACGCACCCGATACCAGTTCCATTCAAAACAGCTTCACTGGAGCATTTCCCAACGTCATAGACACCAATGCACTCATTGCCAATAGTTGCATTTCACGCAGTTCCAAGCAAGGGGGTACATTCTTCATTACTGGTTCTGGCGCTTTACGTAATAGTCCAGGAAATGGATTAATTTCAGTATATTCGACTGGTGAGGTGCGTAATGTTGAACTAACATCGCAGACTTGGAAAAAAGGCGATGCAATAGTTGAACCACAAGGGCTTTATCGACTCGCTGATGGCCGCTTGGTACTCAGTCGAGAATGTCAGTGAAGCAATTTTTAGATGAAAGGGCGGTTAGAATCCACATTTTACAGAAGTGAAGTTGTTTTACCAAGATATAGCGATCGCCATGACAACATTACTGATAAAATATGCAAAATGCGAGAACTTTACCCAGCGATCGAGCCTTACTTAGAAGGTAGTTTACAAGTTTCCGACCTTCATACTATCCATTTTGAAGAGTCAGGAAACCCCCAAGGTCAACCCATCGTTTTGCTGCATGGAGGCCCTGGTGGTGGATGTCCAGCTTTTTATCGGCAATATTTCCACCCAGAAAAATGGCGGTTAGTCATGTTTGACCAACGCGGTTGTGGTCAAAGTACACCTCATGCAGAATTACGAGAAAACACCACTTGGGATTTAGTCAGTGATATCGAAAAACTGCGCCAACATTTAGGTATAGAAAAGTGGGCGGTTTTCGGTGGTAGTTGGGGTAGCACTTTATCATTAGCCTACAGTCAAACCCATCCCTCTCGGTGCAAGGCATTAATTCTGCGTGGAATCTTCATGCTGAGGCAAAAAGAATTGCGCTGGTTCTACCAAGAGGGAGCTAGCTATATTTTTCCTGATGCTTGGGAAGAATATCTCAAACCAATTCCTGTAGATGAACGTGATGATTTAATCGCAGCATATTACAAACGCTTGACCAATCCAGATTTAGAAATTCAATTAACAGCAGCGCGTGCTTGGTCAATTTGGGAAGGTAGCACCAGTAGACTTTTTTTCGACCCAGAACTCATGCAAAAGTTTGGCGAGAGTAAATTTGCTTCAGCTTTCGCTCGGATTGAATGCCATTACTTTATGAATAAGGGATTTTTGGAAACAGAAGATCAATTACTCTTAAATGTAGACCGTATTCGCCATATTCCGGCTGTAATTGTTCAGGGACGCTATGATGTAGTCTGCCCAATGATATCAGCCTGGGAATTACATCGGGCTTGGCCAGAAGCGGAATTTATAGTGGTTCCTGATGCAGGGCATTCGATGAGCGAACCAGGAATTCGTAGTGCTTTGATTGAAGCAACAGATAATATTTAATTCGGTTGAATATTTAGTTTAGATGTTTTTCTGAGCCAGTTAAGAATGCAATTGTTACTTTCTAAATATCTAAGAAATTGCAGGCTAATGCAATACTGCACGCTTTGTGCATTTTCAACTCGGCATTGGGTTTGGGGAAAAGGTTAAAGGGTAAAGGTTAAAGGTTTTTTCTTTCCCCCCGCCCCTTATACCCAGAGGGGGCCCCACCTTTCCCTTTTCCCCAAAACCCGACAAGTATTGCAGGCTGATGGAATTTTCGGTATAAAAACTTTGATAGCTTTACTATAGATTTAAGTAAGTGGGCGTGAATAAACAAAGTTTTGTAGTAAGGCTTGGAGTGGTTGACTACAAACATTTAATTTATTTTATATTGCATAATATAGTTTGATTTATTCCTGCCACTAATTAACATCGTAATGAACAAAATTGGGATTTTACCTGGAAAAAACCTTTAAGGATTCGTTTGAGTGAATTAAATTTAATCCGCCTAATAGCTTTATTTACTTCTACCCACTGCCGTTTTCTTTTACTTGCTTCTGGATAATCTTCACTCAGCATATCGACTGATAGTAAATACATCTTGACGCAGTAAATTTTGCCTTGTTTGCGGTACTTGTAAGTTCCCAGTTCATTTGCATCTACTTGCCCAATTATTCCTGCTTCTTCCCACGCCTCTTTGGCAGCTGAAGCAGGCGGACTCATGCCATTAGGAATATCTCCTTTCGGAATCACCCAGTGTTGAAAGTCACGGGTTGTTATGAGCAAGATTTCAACTTTACCATTGTTCACTCTGTAAGGAATTACCCCAGACTGTTTAAACACTTTACTGGCTTTTCGACTCATGTAATTTACATCCTGTACGTCCTAGCTTTTTTGTACAATGTTTACTTCAGAAATTCTAGAGCTGATACCGGATAAATTTCGGTTAATCTTAAGTTATGAAAAGGTTAAAAAATAATTTTTACTTATAACAGTTAATTATCGAAACAGAATAAAGGCGTCCACCAGAATTCAGAATGAATTTTGTGCAACTAGCATTAGCGAGTCCGCGATACCGTAGCCTTAGCGTTCGTGCAGCGTTCTCGTAGAAAGGAACAAGCGTCGCATCTGAATCAAGGAGGTTAATGGGACTTAGACAAAAAGTAGCCAGAAAAAGCCTCAAATTTTTTATATGCACAGAGACTTTGACATCGTTAAGCCTAGTTTCTTGATATATCTGGGTTTCAAGCATTTTTGAGTATTTGGTGTATTTTCCTTGCTTTATATAGCTTTGAGTCTTTTTTATGCCTTAAAAATATTTAAGTCCCGATAGTAGAAATCTTCTGGCAACACATTGTGTAGTATAAAGGTAATATAGTTAAACCTTTTATTCTTTCGGGACAAGCTTGTGCCAAATTTGACTTAATTGCACTAAAAGGGCACTAAAAGGAGAGTGGCGATGAAAAAAGTAGCGGTGTTTGGCAATGCTGGAGGCGGGAAATCAACTCTAAGCAAGAGATTATCTGAAATCACTGGTTTGCCACTTTACGTCTTGGACAAGATTAAATATCAATCAGCAGGAACAGAGGTTCCACATGAAGACTATAAGCACGCCCATCAGCAAATTTTAGTTAGTGACCAATGGATTATTGATGGGTTTGGTTGCATGGAAACTCTCTGGCTACGACTTGACGAGGCAGATACTCTGGTTTTTGTCGATTTACCGCTATATGTGCATGGATGGTGGGTAACTAAACGACTAATCACAGGTTACTTTAAACCGCCAGTAGGCTGGCCCTCCAATAGTCCCATATTAAGGAGTTCACTTATGAGTTACCGTGTGCTTTGGTTGTGTTACAAATATTTAACCCCAAAATATCGTGAGTATATCGAGCAGGCTCAAAGCATCAAAAATGTTTATCACATTCGCTCGACTCAACAAATTTCACAATTTTTTGAATTAATTGATGCAGGACACTAACTTTGTTGCTTCTTTCCTGCCTGAATACTTTGACTGCGGAGTTTAAGGCCCATTTCGTAACATTAAGATGTACGTCCCTGGCGGTTTCTCAACAATCTACGTTCCGAACTACTGGCTGTCAACCAAAATTTTGAAAAGGAATCACGATTGTTGATGATGGTTTTAATGCCGCAGTCACACTATTATTACCAGACTGGTTTTATCTTGAAAAGTCAGACTCCTATTCGTCAGTTGCATCCATAAAAGTTGTCAGAAATCTCAGTAATACTGTTGTTCAACTAACTGTAATAACTGTTCCCGCACTCTCGTTGGCTAATCTATCCACTGCACACACGGCATAGGTTCCCGCTTGTTGGACGGTAGCGAAGGTTGTGCCAGCAGACAAAATTCGCTGAATTGTCCAAGTATCGCCACTCAGCCGATAAAGTGTCCACGAACGAACTGGCTGATTATCTCCAGGCTGCCAACTCAGTTTGCGGTTATTGACTTGTAGTCCAATGGGTGGAGATGGTGGTGTTGTATCCTGCCAAGGCAAAGTTGGCGGTAGCGCAGGTTTGTTATAAAGCAGACTTTGGAATTTATCAGCAATGCCCTGACTATTTTCTGTCAAAACACCGACATTAAAAAAGATATTCCCTAGTGATAACTGTGCAGCTTGGCTACGAGTAACTATCACCTGCTTTTCAATCTCATCACTCTCCCGACTCTTATTGCTTGGTTCTGTCAGATTGTTGCCAGCGTAAACGTGTCTTTGTTTTGTGTTTATCTGTGTCCACCACTTTAACAACGCCGAATAACTTTGTTGTGGTTGGTCTGTGCGCCAGTAAAGTTGAGGTGCAATATAATCAATCCAGCCTTCTTCTAACCATTTTTTTGAGTCAGCATATAGGACGTTGTAAGCATCCAACCCAGTAATACCAGCGGGTTGTCCGGGGCGATAAATCCCAAAAGGACTAATACCAAATTTAACGTCGGGTTTGGTTGTTTTAATCCCCTGCCAAAGGCGCTGTACCATTTTGTTAACATTGTCCCGTCGCCAATCGCCAAGGCTGAGTGTACCACCAGCTGCTTTATATGCAGCGTAGGTTTTATCATCGGGGAAAGGTTGTCCTTCAATGGGATATGGATAGAAATAATCATCTAAGTGAATACCATCAACATCGTAACGCTTCACTACATCGAGAATTACGTTATACGCCCTGTCCTGAACTATTTTTAGTCCTGGGTCCATCCAGCGTTGTGTTTTCCACAAATAAACGCTTTCTGGATTGGTAGCTGCGATGTGGGGACGGACTGTTTTAGCTGGGTCGGTGGAGGTGCTAGCGCGGTAAGGGTTAAACCAAGCATGGAGTTCAATATTGCGCTTATGACATTCTGCGATCGCAAACGCTAAAGGATCGTAAAATGGTTCTGGTGCTTTCCCCTGAGTTCCTGTAATCCAAGCACTCCAAGGCTCTAATTGAGATTCATACAAAGCGTCCCCCTCCGGTCGCACCTGGAAAATCAGGGCATTGAAGTTTAGCGCTTGTAATTTAGTAATAATCTCGGTAAGTTCTGCTTTTTGTTGAGCAACAGAAAGTCCCGCTTTGGAAGGCCAATCACCATTCCACACAGATACTACCCATGCTCCCCGGAATTCCCGCCTATGATTTACCCTAACACTACCGACAGGTGTGGGTGTGGGAGTTGGTGTTGGTATCGGCGTGGGTGTTGGTATCGGCGTGGGTGTCGGTGTCGGCGTGGGCGTTAATATCGGCGGCTGCACTAGGTAACTAGAGGCAATTTTTTCTGCCTGACCTAAATACACCAAAGCTTGATAAATAATTGCTGCCACATCTGCACGGGTGGCTGCGAGATTAGGATTGAGTAATTTAATATTTGGGAAACTAACTACTAATCCGGCGCTAGTGGCAATAGCTACGTGATTTCTACCATACTCAGGAATCTGAACAGAATCCTGATAAATTTGTGAGAGTTTTGAGAGTAGGTCAGGTTTTACCTTGGTAGCAATTTCTAAGCCTGCTACCAAGGAAACTAAGACTTCTACTCTAGTAATTCGGTTAGCAGAACGGAAAGTTTTATCAGGAAACCCGCTAATAAATGCTTTTTCGTAAGCTGTTTTGATGGCTGCTGCTGCCCAATAATTTGTGGGTACATCAACAAAGGGAACATACTGCCGCTTCTTGGAAACTGTGCCAAATGAGTTGGCGATAATAGCGGCAAACTCAGCACGGGTAAGTGAGTTATCGGGGCGATAAGTGCCATTAGGCAACCCACTGACAATACCGCGTTGGGCTAAGGCTGTAATAAATGAGCGTGCCCAATGGTTTTGAATATCCGAGAATGGAGTAGCAATAGATACCATTGTTAATTGCAGCTAGCTGGCCTAATTTTGATTTCCTTAGCTAATTTAGCAATTTTGTTGGCGTAGGTGTAGCCCACCTTAGGCATCGCTGCTGCAATTTCTTGTAAACTTTGACTACTCAAGCTTGGGAATGGGGCATCGTGTAAAATAGTTCCGTTAACGGAAGCGGGGCCTTTAACCCGTTCCGAGTGCTGAGTTAGGAGTTATTATTTCTCCCCTGTTCCTCTGCCCCCTACTCCCTGCCCTCATCTCCCCACTCCTTTACTAAGTAGCATTTGCAGCTTCATTAGTAGGATTCGAGGTAGAACGCGCATTGAATGACAGCATTACGCGTGAAACGCCAGTGAAAATAATGCTAACACCAACTAGTGTCCCAAGAAGCCAGGGTGCATTGAAGGGCCACTGGAACCAAATCATTGCGCCTAAGACCAGCGTAATAATCCCATTACCTAGTATCCACGTCCAGTTCTTTTGTGGACGTAACCGGAATGCTAGAATTAACTCGAATGTACCTTCAGCCAGCAAAAAGCTACCAAGCAACAGAGTTAATGTGAGAATACCTGTAAAAGGATAAACAAACAGCATTATACCTGTTGCAATATAGAGTCCGCTCAATAGAAGTTTCCAAATAAAACCTCCTTCGTGGCGGGTTTGAGTGGCATAAACTAGTTTTGTAAATCCAGCAAAAATCAAAATCACCGCAACCCAAGTTTCGGCGAATAAGGTGGTGAAGTTAGGCGCTGCGATCGCAATAACCCCTAAAATACTCAGGAGAACACCACTTATCAGTGACCCATTAACATCCTTTTTAATATCTCTAGAAACATCGGTTGTCATAAAAACTCTTTCCCTATTCTTAGACTAAACTCTACATTTAGGTTAGAAAATTTCTAAGTCACAAAGTATGAACCCTAAGATAGACTAATCAGTATTAACTTCATCGTGATCGTGACTAAAATTCACGACTATTGAGATACTAAATCAATCATCTGATGACAAATGCATTATCTTTAAGTAACCCTTATAAAAGTTCTGCAAGATTGCTTAGGCGTTCATAAACAGAGATGAGACGATCTCCTTCAAGTTCAACAGAAGTGTTTGGATAATTCTCAATGGCTCCAAGTAGTGTAACTTCACCATTTTGTTCAATAGATGCACTTAAAGCACTTCGCAACGCCTGCTGATCTAACTCTCCTCCGGGAGGATGAACTACCTCACCAATTTGGTTAACTAAAATTGGCCCTGCCCAACTACCTAGTAAGCTATTTAAAAAGTCAGCATCAGCTTTTATTGGGGCTTTCAATGCCTTACGAGCTACTGCGGGGTCTTGTTGGGCTGCCTGTAAATAAGCTCTTAAAGTTGGGGTAGTCTTACCTGTTTCTGTAAACTGACTTAATTCTTCAACAGATACTTGCCCTTGAAAAGTACCGTATTTTAAAACAACTTGCTCGGCAGCATTAGCATTAGTAGTTGAAAATAGAACAATAGCGCCTAGGCCTAAAGCTACAGTCTGAGTGAGTAACTTAGTAAATTTCTTATTATTTAATCGATTGAAAAGTTGCGAAATCTGCATTTTGTTAAATTTGATAATGGTATGTAGCAGACATAAGCAAAAAATGCCTATGTCTTAGGATTAAACCTTGTTATTAGGCGAAGCTGCATGAGGTAGTATAGATTGATCTTCGTCTAAGGTTGGTGCAGGTACGCCCAAATGCTTCCTTGTAGTTTCTTCAGCGAGTTTTCGGTCTTGTTCGTTCTCGAACTGACTCTCATCTAACAAATGAGGATTTTTTGCTGCTTCATCTCGGCTTGGTCGATAACCATTTTTCCACCTGTACTTCCAGTCCATAATTTGAAAGGCAGATATACTGCAATTTTATTTCCTAGTTCTTTATCGTAGACGCTGAATGGAAAGTGATACTCCTGCTATGGGTTGAAGAGGCTCATTCAGAGGGTATAAATTTAACATTTTCGAGTAATAATACTTTCTTGCGTAAATTTTAATACTTTAATATGCAAAGAACAAGTCATGAGTGGCGATCGCAAATATAATAACTCTTATCATGATGATCTGCGATCGCTACTGGTGTTATATAAAATTTTACAGTTACAGAATTTGTTTGATTTTATATTTTAATTCAAAAATAGATATGATAAATATTATTTTAGATATTGCCCAAACACATAATCAGACAATTATGCTTAAAGAACAGATTACACAAGAACTAGAAAAATTACCGGAACCTTTGTTGCAGGAGATTTTAGATTTTGTTCAGTTCTTACAAGCAAAGTACCAAAAAGATAAAATTTTAGAAATCACCATTATGAGTGAATCATCACTGCGAAAAGATTGGTTAAAACCAGAGGAAGATACAGCATGGCAGGATTTGTAAAAGGAGATGTTGTTATTGTTCCGTTTCCCTTTTCGGACTTAACTCAGACAAAACGCAGACCTGCTTTAGTTATTGCTAAACTTCAGGGTAATGACCTGATTCTTTGCCAAATTACTAGCCAATCAGTTGGTGATGTCTATGCTATTGAAGTGGACAAGAGTGATTTTAACTTTGGAAGTTTAAATCAGCCAAGTAATATTCGACCAAATCGCATTTTTACTGCCGAGCAAGAAATTATCTTATATCAAGCAGGTCAAATAAAATCTGAAAAATTAACAGAGGTGATTAATAAAGTTATTGAAATTATACAGTACTAAAGCCTGTAGTTATATCGATTATTTGATTAAGTTGGACTAGTGTCAGATGGTTCGGTAACTGGCGGTTGCGTGACAGTTCTACATGGATTTGGTGCGTCTGATTGTAAAACAACGCCAAAACGGTTGACTTGGGAGGAGTTTAGCAATACTGTTGCTGGCAAAGGTTTTGAATTTGGTGTAACTAAAGTAGTTACGGCTGTGTTATTAGTATTAGCTGGAGTTTGGGTACTTTTATTAGTACAGACTCGCATAGACACTAAAAAACTCCCAGAAGTAGGATTTGGATTTGATTTTTTCTCAATAACTTCTAAAAAAGTCCCACGGGGAAGTGATTGGTTGTTTCCCAAGGATATGTCATTGTTGGTTTTAATTACCCAACCTGGAGAGAGATTAGCCAGCGATCGCGGTCGTATAGGTGTCGTTTCAATGCCAGGGTTTTGAGTTTGTAGGGGATTGGAAAAAATTGGAGAGGTTCCTGATGGCGATCGCAGTTGCTTCACAAATAATCCTAGAGAACCTGTTGCTACCAAAAATATTAGCGGAACTATCAACTGTAGCGGTAATTTAGGAGTTTTGACTGGCTTAGTCTCTGGAATTACCTGAGTTACTCGCCTTGATAAAAACTGAGTTGGTAATTCATCTGCTTTTACCTCTTCTAAAAAATTATCTACATCAAACGTATTTACATCAATTGAATGTGATTGAGCTACTTGTGGTTCATAAGTATTTGATTGCTGAATTTGAGGTTGATTTGTGTTTATTTGTCGAACAACTTTTTCTTTTATTCGTGCTACTTCTTCATCCTTAATTTCCAAAACTTGCTGATATCGCCTTAACTCTTCACGAATCTCTTCCGTGAATGGGTACTGATGCTCAATTGCTTGAGTTATTACTTGCTCATACTGCTGCAATTTTTGTTGATATGCCTCTGTTTCTTTTGTAATTCGGGCAGTAATTGGGTGAATATCTTCAGCTTTTAGACCTAAGAGTTGCTGCTGTTGCCACAGTTGGTTATGGTTTGCTTCGCTCAAAGGATATTCCTGCTGCACTGCTCTTATAAATGCCTGCTCAAACTGCTTTAACTTTTGTCGATATGCCTCCACTTCTGCTGTCAGGCTGTTTTCAATTACAGCTAAATCCTCATCCTTAAGTTGCCATTCCTGCTGCATCTGTTGCAATTGATGGCGAGTAGGTCGACTTAGGGGATACTCTTGTCGCATTGCTTTAGTTAACGACTGTCTGTAATGTTGAAGGTGTCGCTTATATGCTTCAATTCTTGCTTTAACTTGCGCCTCAATTGGCATTGTATCCTCATTCCTCAGCCCCAAAATTTGCTGAAGATTCTGTCTTAGTGCATTAAAATCATCTTCACTTAGGGCTACTGTCTGCTGAAGTGCTTCAGTAAAGTCCCGCTCATATTGCTGTAACTTTTGTCTAAATTCCTGACGAGCAACTGCTAACATCTCATCTTCAATTGTAGTTGCTTCCATTTCGGATAGTCCTAAGCGGCTTCTAAGCGCATCCAAAATCTTGCGACCCACAAAAGAAACATCGCCACGGCTACTGTATCGCGCCACTTCTTTGCGATACTTCTGTTTAGGATCACCTTGCGGAACTTTTGTAAGTCGAATCTTAAAGCCCTCTCTAGTTGTGTAGATTTCTGGCTTCATTGTCGGCTGTATTTCTCTAACCTTCCTGCTGGCATAATCATGCAACTCGTCAATGGAGACAACGCCATCCTCATCTAGGTCTGCCGCGCCAGTTGTGATTCCTTCAATCAAATAACGGGTATAAATTGAGAGGTCTGATCCCTGTTGTTCAAAAGAATATTGAGTTGAACTGGATGAAGTGAGAACAGCTCGTCCCTCTCCTCCTAATTGCTCACG
This sequence comes from Nostoc sp. DedQUE09, assembly GCF_034530915.1. Taxonomy (NCBI): domain Bacteria; kingdom Bacillati; phylum Cyanobacteriota; class Cyanophyceae; order Nostocales; family Nostocaceae; genus Nostoc; species Nostoc sp. DedQUE09. The sequence goes on along the minus strand of NZ_JAVRCE010000009.1, from coordinate 96,753 downwards.
GATATTTACAATACCGTCGTCTTTGGCTGATAAACCTTCAGCAAAAGCACCACTAAAGCAACTGTCGAGAATCACCACTTGCCGTTTAGAACGGCTGCGGCTCATGCTTTCATGTACAACACTGGCTGCTACTGACGATGAGCGAATTAAATCTCCTCTTGGAGTTTTGCGTGTGGTGCGAGTTGCTAAGAACAGTCTGCCAGTGTCATCCTTAATGCCATGACCAGAGAAAAAGAGAACTAACAGATCATCTTTTTGACGATGGGCAAATAGATTTTCGATAGCTTCTTCCATATCTTGGCGCTGGGGATTTTTTAGCACCATAATATCTGTCTCGGTAAAGCCGCCCATTTCTGGGTGTAACAGCACTTGCTGCATCGCTTCAACATCTTTTACAGCAGCTGGTAGCGGGTTCAACCCCGGCTCATACTCACTCACCCCAATCAGCAGCGCTACCTTAACCATTTGAAATACTCTATCCTGCTACAAATCTCTGTGCTGCCTCAATTGCTGCTTCTAACTCTTGCCGACTGCTGGCTTTGACTTTGAGTTTCTTGCCATTGACCTCAATTTCTAATTCAATAGTTTTGCTGCCAAGGCGATCGCCTAAAAATCCCATCAGTGCTTTAATATTCTTTGCATTCACCTGGGCTGTTAGCCAACCCACTGCCAGACCTGTAAGTGACTTGCTGTCTGCTGGTGCTTCTGCTTCACGGAAAAGACTAGCATCTTCCACTTCATCCAGTTCCAGCATCTGTTGCAATAGTCTCTGCGTTTCGTTTTGCAGTTCATCGTCATCTAAATCAGGCTCTTGCAAGGCGATGGTAATCTGGACGTTGGATGTACTCGCCATTCTTACACCTCTAATTGTGATTAATGCTTAAATTATCATAACTATCTTATACAATCCAATTAGTGATAATTCCGGTCTAGATTGTCATAAATATAAATTTTGACAAGATGTATAGCGTGCTATGAAGAGGAAGAGTACTATCAAGTAAAAATAGATACTATTACTGCTCAGAGTAAGCTAGGCTTGATTTTGATTTACTTGGTTAATTTAGCAATATGAGAGCGATCGCTATTGCTGTGTTATATTAAAAAACTTTACAGTTGCAGAATATCTAAGCGTCGGCTTTGCACCATTCTCTACAGGACAAGGACGCCAAGGGCGAACGGGAAGTAAGCTATGTACAGCCGTGATTTTTAATCGTCAGGTATATTTACTGCTTGCTTTATCAAAAAGCCTAATTGCTTTATTAAAATACTTTATCAAAATACTGAAATACTTTCTCAGTAAATAAATCGGCGAGAATAAATCAAACTACAAAATTTCAGGTAAAACCCTTTTAAAACCTCATTGCAATTCTGCCGCAAATGAGTGAAGCGGCAGCCCCAAAATAGTTATTACCAACCGGAAGATATAACTTTATTACCCTAAAGTTACAGACGCACTTTGAATTTAGTACAAAATTTATCAAATTTATGTCTAAAGAAATAAGCACCAAATTAACCTCACTATACCTCAAAGTTGTGTATGCACAAAATAGTCACTCTCAACAAATATCTCTATGGATATAACTAAAAAAGCTAATTTTATTATAATTACACCTTTAGGCTCACGCAATTGAAACTAAAAAGGTTAATACTGAAAAATATCTTTATCAGTATTAAATCTGGTTGTAATCAAAAATTACAGCCCAGACAACAAATAGAGAAAAAATTACAGACAATGACAACTTCTACAGACCGCGATCAACAGATTCAAAAACTGCATGAACTAATCAAAGATATTGATTATGGTATGTTTACCACAGTCGATGATGATGGCAGCTTGCATAGTTACCCCATGTCAAAGAGTGGTGAGATTAACTCTGATAGCATACTCTGGTTCTTTACTTATGCTGGTTCCCATAAGGTGACTGAAATTGAACACCATGAGCAGGTCAATATTAGTTTCTCTTCACCCGAACAGCAGCGATACGTTTCTATCTCAGGTACAGCACAACTTGTGAAAGAGCGCAACAAAATGCGAGAGTTATGGAAGCCGGAACTTCAAACCTGGTTTCCTAAAGGACTAGACGAACCAGATATTGCTTTGCTAAAGGTAAATATTAACCAGGTTAATTATTGGGAGAGTGTATCGAGTTTCAAACCACAAACAATTAGTTTTTTGACAACATCACGTCTTTAAGTAATTAATAATTCGTAATTCCTAATTCGTAGTTAAGAATTCAATGAGGAATTATTAAAGATGTGTAATTATTGGGCAAAATTGTGGCAGTTATTAGCGGTATTGAGTAACTGAAACTACTGCCTTCAAATTCAGCGTAGGCGTAGCCCGCCACAGGCATCGCACCTGGCTTTTAACCAATGCAGGCGGTGTGCATTAGCGTAGCTCACCGCAGGTATCGCTGTCACCAATATACTGCTGATGAAGATATTTAAACTCTTCAAAACTTCCAAAGTTTGATACTGATGAAGGTAGAATAAAACTATGAGACTGGGGAAATAAAAGTTATGCCTTACAAACAAATTGCAGACTTACCAGATTCAGTCAAAGAAAACTTACCCAAGCACGCCCAAGAAATTTTCCGGGCTACATTTAACAGCGCTCAAGAACAATATGGTGGAGAAGAACGTGCCTTTCGAGTCGCTTGGAGTGCGGTAAAGCGCGATTACGAAAAAGGCGATGATGGGCATTGGCACAAAAAACCAGAATAAAACTCAATACGGTTCGGTTAAGGTTTTTTGATGAAAATTATAAATCGTAAAGACGCGAAAAATCACCGTCAAGACAAAAGACTGATTATTGTAGAGTAGAGGCGGCGATTCATCGCGTCTCTTAACTGAACAGTATTGGAGGTAAACTAACCCCCAAAATATCAATTATGGAGCGATCGCCTCAAAAAAGCGATTTGTTTTCATGAAAATATGATGACTAATAAGGAATCACTTTTGCTTTATTAGGATATAGTACAGCGACTTTGTATTTGTCACTGTACACTTGTGGTGAGCAGATCCACCTTTGATAGAAACAGCGTTAAAAATCTTACAGCCAGTGCTTGGGATAAGTTCTCTCTTGTGCCAAATTATTAAAAACCACAGCACAAAGCACCAAAATAATAGAACCTTGTAAAGCAGGTGTTAATAGAAATTGCCAAGGAGCTTTTGTCATCATTACGACTAAGGCAACTGCTCCTGAAGGTGGGTGTAGAGTTCCAGTCAGCTGCATCATCCCAATGGCTGTTGCTACTGCCATTCCCATTGTCCAAGGTGACGAACCGAAAAGATGTAATATAATTAGGCTGACTAAGGCAGCTACAAGATTACCACCAATCACATTACGGGGTTGAGCCAAAGGGCTGTCTGGTACACCAAATATCAATACACTAGTAGCACCAAACGGAGCCATAAGCAGAGGAGAATGTGTTTTCATAGACAAGTAAGCCGTTGCTGCGATTGCTAAGAAACTACCAAGCCAACTCCAAAAAATATGTCTGTGATGAGGTTTCTCTATAGGACATGTTAGAGGACACGACCGCCAGGTTCCAGTTATCTTAAACCAGTAATTCTTCCATTTCAAGTGAAGATTTTTGTAATTAAATAATTTTAAATAGACAGAATTAGTTCGCTTTTTTGAGGAAATTCTCTTCATAAACTCCACAATAATAAATAAGCATCAACTTAGAAAATATGAGTTATGACATTATGCTGTAGCTAGTTATCAATACCGAAATAAACAAACACATCTATCTCAAGTTTGTTAGCAAAAATACTATCTTAAATCGGTTTATAAACTAAAGATAACAATGCACACAGTAGTACCTTTCCAGATTGTAGATAAGGCATCGACTAGATTATTTATTCAAGACATTAAGAGCAACATTTACATAGACCTGTTAACGCTAAATTAACAAGTCCTATAGAATATTGCTTAATGTCATGATTTTATAACATTTTACCATTAAAGGATCTTGGAAATTTTTCAAGAAAGTGTATATTACGTAGAAAAAAATCTATCATAACTATAATATTTACTTATAAATGCCTAGATTCGTTCCATATTTAAAGATATCGTTACTAACTTCAAGGTGCTAGCAGAGAATGACACTAAGAAAAGCCCAAAGGCTTATGTCATCTTGTTCCCAGCCTCCAGGCTGGGAATGTATTTAAAAGAGGCTCTGCGTCTTGTCAAGCTACTGGAGGCGGAGCCTCCAAGAATAAGTTCCCAGCCTACAGGCTGGGAACTAGTCAGATCAAGGGCTGTATCTTTTCTTAGTACCATTCGTGCTAGCAGAGTTGATAATATTTCCTTGCCGTTGGTGAATTGAATGAATTCTTGGCCAAAGGCAATAAAATACATGCGCAACAAGGTGATTGGTACATCATACTTTCACTTGGAAACTGCGGCATTCAACCGTTCATTGGCAATTCTTCTTTGCTTTGCTGATAATAGTTTTAGAGCTAATTATTTAAGAGGTTGATTGTGGTCTTTGCTCAAACCAGCCCCCCAGATGTAATAACAACTCGCCTGACGTTAGACGAGTATCGGGCTATGGAAGAAACCAACCCAGAACGCCATGATGCAATGGAGAGATTATTACTATGTCGGGAGGCTCGGAATCTCATAGTGCGTAGACGCGTTAGCGTAACCTCTCGTAGAGAAGCGGCTTGTCGTGAGACATCGCTAGCAACTTCTTAATTTACTTGGGATTTTTACTGAGAGACACCAATTTTCGTTTGTATAACAGCGACTTGCGAGTTTGGATTCCTGAATCTCAATGTGTACTTATACCCATTTGATGGCTGTTAATGGTCAACCAAAGTTCAATAGCGATCGCTTGACCATTCTTTCACTATTCATTGATTAAAAGCTGTAATCTCTATCTGGCAAGCATTTTCGCTTTTCTTCGTGCCATTCGATTATGGATAACACACATAACACATATTTAATTTTACTCATATCTCTTTTATTTAAAATCGTAGTGTTTTTAAACGCAAAGTATTTTGGAAGCAATGTTGTATTTAGGAAGTATCAGATGTCACACAAACAATTGATTTATTGCTGGCAAAAATGGTTACGTCCCATCTTGATGCCTGCCACTGTGCAAATAGTGGTTCTAACATTAGGGGTGTTAAGCATCTTGGGAAGCACTGCTCCTATGAGTCATGCTCAAACTGTTTTTAGCAGTAGTCACATCCAAGAGCAACAGACACCATCAAAATCAACAGTGCTAAATGCCACTGTATATCACAGTCCAGATTGTAACTGTTGTGGCGGGTGGATTAAGCACTTAAAAGCACAGGGTTTTAAAATCACAGATTTTTCTACGCCTGACATCGAAACAGTCAAACAAAAGTACAACGTGCCGGATAACTTGTCATCTTGCCACACAGCAATTGTTAATGGATATGTTATCGAAGGACACGTCCCCGCAGACGACATCAAACGTCTGCTTCAAGAAAAGCCAAATGTTGTTGGTTTATCTGTTCCTCAAATGCCTGTAGGCACTCCTGGGATGGAAATGGGGGATCGAAAAGATCCGTTTTCTGTGGTTTCCTTCGATCGCAATAACTCAATTGCAGTTTTCAATCAGTATCGTGGTGAGTCCTGAGTGAATTAAAGGGGTCTTTTAACTCGGAACTCAGCACTTTTTATTTAGAACCAGTTTTGATCAACTGCGACAAATGACTTAACCATCTTCTAAACCAGAAGGCAGATGTTGAGCTTGCAATATTTTGAGAAAGAAACTCAATGGCATGGTTACAATCTTGCAGGTTGGCATCGAGTCCCATTGCATGATAAATTTCACGAGCATTGCAAAAGGCATCCATCGCTTCTGATTCTCGATTGATTTTTTCTAATACCAAACCCAAATTAAACCAAGCGTTTGCTTCCCCATTTGGGTCATTAAGATCCCTTCTGATCTCTAATGAATGGTGATAAAACTCAAACGCCCTTTGGTACTTTCCTAAAGCCTTATAAGCACCGCCCAATCCACTCAAGGCCATGCTTTGACCATTGCGATCGCTAATGAACTTTGCCAGCCCTAACCATTGTTGGTAAAACTCAATTGCTAGTTGGTAAGATCCTAATGATTCATAAGTATTGCCCAAACTTCCCAGGCAAATACCTTCCCCAGTCCAATCACCTGTTTTCTTGGTTATACTCAACCATTGTTGGAAAAATTCTATCGCTTGCTCATACTTACCCAGGTATTCATAAGTATTACCCAAACTTCCCAAGCAAATGCCTTCCCCAGTGCGATCGCCTATTTTCCTGGTAATACTCAACCACTGGTGATAAAATTCAATCGCTCGCTGGTATTTGCCCAGTGATTGGTAAGCGTTACCCAGCCCAGATAAAGATTTGGCTTCTTCTAAGCGATCGCCTATTTCTTTAGCTATATCTAACCACTGCTGATAAAACTCAATTGCTAGGTGGTATTCGCCTAGTGAATGGTAAGCATTACCCAAACTTGCCAAAGAAACGACTTCTCCATTGCGATCGCCTGTTTCTCTGGCTTTTTCTAAGCACTGCTCTTCAAACTCAATGGACTGAATATTATTTAGGCCCCCGGATCGTATTACTTCTGTCATTCTCTATAGAAAAGGAAATTTTTGATCGATAAGCTGTCGATTATACAATTTTCTATGGCTTTAGCACAGGATAAATACAACTTATGTCAAAATTTAGAAATTATTCTTCAATATCAAGCTTTCTTATATACTTTTAATACACTGCGATCGCTATGTACTAAAGACTTTTATTTATCCTTAGTAACAAGCATACAAATATACCATACTGAAAAACTTAGCTTTCTCAAAAGATATAAGAAAAACCAAATTAATCAGCAGCTGCATAATCTGGCAATACGTTGAGTTCTAAATTAACAGCACTTAGATAATTTTGATCGTTTAAAACTTGTGATGGTAATTTATTTGCATTCACAGCAGCTTTAACCAAATCTTTCGCAGCAATATTTCTATTTAGAGTTTTAAGTACTAGCGCTTCTCCGCTAGGAATACCATGTTGTTGCAGACCTCCTTGATAAGCAAAAGTGACTAGATTTAAAGGCTGGAGGTAGTTCGCAGAAGTCGAATTAGTGGATAAATTGTTAGAGTTAAAAACTATTGTTTCGCTATTATTGGTAGTAGCTGTTTGAGCGCCAGCAATTCCGGGTACAAGTGTAATAGAAGCCAAAATAAGTGCAGAATTTATTAAGGTAGCAAGTTTCATAAGTTATACTTAGGTAAAATGCGATTGGTGTTCTTTAGTAATAGAGTCCTCTTTATTATTAATCTCAACTTCCTTCAGTCAGGTCATCTGATCGGTTGATCTATGACTCACCCAAAAGGGTGAGCTAATTGAGTCATACAAACAGCAACGGAGACTCAGTTGAGTCCAGACACAACAAAGATTGGTTGAAATTTTCAAGTACTTAGCTGAGGCAAGTTGAACATTTATGCAATTTTTTAGTTCGCCTCTTGAGTTCCCCTCACAAAGCAGAGATTTCTACAGCAGCTGACTCAAATACGCCCATTCACCCAAGCCTAATCAAGAGTATTTCCGCGGATGTCAGAGAAAAACACTGCGTGCTGCTTTGCTAAAGCGTCTCTACACACCTAAAATTCTCTCTTAGGAGAAAAACTTGACACCTAAGTATTTTTTTAGTATAAATGTACTATATAGCGCTTGATATTGCATAAAACTTTACCACTCCCGACTACGCTAATAGGAGAGTAGAAAATAAATGAAGCTATCTAAGGTAGACTTGAGCAGTTTAGTAGCGATCGCTCACTCTGATGGATATTTGCAGTTGTTGCTCGACCGAGGCAACGAACTAGAGTTTTTGGAAATTCCGGCACCGATACAAGCTTATGAAGGATTGCAAGAACTGAACGAAGCAATTGCCGAAACGACTGCATTACCCTTTGAAGAAGAACCAATTGTCATGCTACCAGTTGTCTCATCAATGGCTATGGCTGTAGGCTATGATCGCAACGAACAGATTTTGCAAGTTGAGTTTCAAAGTGGAGCTGTTTATCAGTACTTAGGCGTAGATGAGGATACTTGGGAAGATTTACATTCCTCAGACTCAATTGGCAGCTTTTTCAATCAAGAGATTAAAGGCAGATATGACTGCGATCGTCTAGATAATGCAGATTAATGACTAATACTTGATCCAGTGATAAAACCATCATGTTCTTTAATAATTGCCATTATTGTTGATAGCCCAATTCCTGAACCTTTACCCAATTCTTTTGTGGTAAAAAATGGTTCCAATCTTTTATCTAATATTTCTTTGCTAATTCCAAACCTTATATGAGCAACTGTCATGACAATATAAGCACCAACTCTAGCGCCTATACGCATACTCGCATAAATTTCATCATTGCTAACAGATAAAATTACTTTGACTATGGGAAAATAATTTTAACCCTTGATTGCTGTCCTGCTCGGCAACAAAATTTATTAACTTCAAAAATCCTTTTTTGCCCAAAAGCATTAACAATAGCTAGTGAACATAGGCCAGCAACGCTTTCTTCAGAGACAATAGAAAAAACCCACATAATATCAATGCAATTATGACAACCACACTTACCTCTGCTGTTAAACCAAGAGCCGAAGATAGTTTTGCCGTTACCTTTGCACCATTGTCTCTGGAAGAAATCTACGCCAAATCCGACGATCCAGCCAACGGTGCTGTGGTTGTGATGAGTGGCATGGTTCGCAATCAAACCGATGGTAAACCTGTGATTGCTCTAGAGTATCAAGCTTATGAACCAATGGCGTTGCGGATATTTTATCAAATTGCTGCTGATATTCGCTTATCTATGTCTGATGTGAATCGAGTCGCCATTTATCATCGCGTTGGACGTTTGCAAGTTGGGGAAATTAGCGTTTTAGTAGCTGTGGGTTCTCCCCATAGGAGTGAGGCCTTTGAAGCTTGCCAATATGCTATTGATACGCTCAAACACAATGCCCCTATATGGAAGAAAGAACATTGGCAAGATGGTTCTAGCACCTGGGTGAGTATTGGTGCATGTGAAACATCAGGAGAAAATTGTTGATTTGAAGAAGAATTCAGAAATCAGAATTCAGGAGTTAGATTGACAAAATCTTGACAAGTACAGGTAATACTATTTTTTTGTTAGAGGTTGTTTAAAAAGTGTTTCGCTGTGACTTTACGCAGTTTTAGATCACCCCTAATCCCCCTTAAAAACGGGGATTTAGGGGATCTAAAACTTTTTGTTATCAAGAAGAGGACTTTTCAAACAACCTCTAAGGGTTTCAGACTACAAAATCAACTGCTTATTGAGAATTGATTGATAGTTGTTGAGAATTTGAAAAGTGGTGTCGATTTTGTCGCTGTGCAAAAGTACTCTTAACAAACTCTGCAATCTCTATACGATTCCCACCGGGATCTCGGAGAAAAAACCGCACGCATCCTGGAAGTGGTCGTTGATCGGGAATAATTTCTATTCCATGCTCTTTTAGGTGTTCTTCAAAGGCGTTCAAGTTATCGACTTGGAAACAAAAATGCCGTCTAGATGCTTGGTTATTAGCGTTTTTCTCACTACTTACGTGCAGTTCAATATCTCCCAACTTGTACCACGCTCCTGAATCATTTTTCATGACATCAGGTCTGACAATTTCAGTCAGTCCCAAAACTTTGCTGTAGAAAGATAGCATTGCTTCCTCCACTTCAAGAGGATAGGTTACTTGAATATGATGAACTGCATTAAGCTTCATAAATTTTTCTCCTAATTTGGGTTAAATTTAGTAACACTACAATCACCTTTTGCCGTAATACTGGCGTATTTCTAAAGTTTTTCTGTTCCAACGACAAGCTTTCCCATACTGATGCGTTCTTCAATGAGATAGCCAAGTTTTCTATAAAACTCAACTACTTCTGCGTTGGAGACACGAACTTGGAGATTGATTTTGAGGCATCCCATCGCTATCAATACCCTCTCTGCGTGCTGCACTAGCTTGCTACCAATACCCTGCCGTTGATACTGAGGACTGACCGCAACTGTGTATAGCCAACCGCGATGCCCGTCATATCCTGCCATGATAGTGCCTACAATTACAGAGTTCATCTCAGTAACGAAAAACAACTCAGGCTGTACAGCAAGCTTCTGACTGATTACCAAGTTTGGGCTGCTGTGCGATGGGTTATTAGGAAACACCTCATCCCACAAAGCACTGACTAATTCAGCATCAGATTCTTGGTATGGTCTTATATTCATCTACATCTCTAAATCAAAGGACTTGCCTTTGCACATTCTTTGTGAAATACTACTTTTAAACTACGGCAAATTGATATATTTTAAGTAGTATTTCACAAAAATTACGATAAAACATCGTGTCCTGAAAGCAATTACAGGCTAACCCCAAGATGACAAACACAGAAATTCGCACTGCTCAAGTTAAAGTCCCTAACGGAGATTTGCAAATTGATGCTTACTTAGCTGAACCAGCAAAAAAGGGAACCTTCCCAGCCGTGATCGTGATTCAGGAAATTTTTGGGGTTAATATTCACATTCGGGAAGTTGCTGAGAAATTTGCCAAAGAGGGGTATGTGGCGATCGCGCCGACGTTATTTCAACGCACCGCCCCAGGTTTTGAAGGTGGCTACACCCCTGAAGATGTCCAGCAAGGGAGGGGTTATAAGGAGCAGACAACAGCAGAGGAAATATTGAGTGATATTAAAGCTGCGATCGCTTATCTAAGAACCTTACCAAATGTGCAAGGAGATGCGATCGGCTCTATTGGTTTTTGTTTTGGTGGCCATGTTGTTTATCTAGCTGCCACCTTACCAGATATTAAAGTTACAGCTTCCTTCTATGGTGGCGGTATTCCCAACTCAACTCCCGGCGGTGGAGAACCAACCATCACCCGCACTCCAGAGATTAAAGGGCCCATTTACGCCTTCTTTGGTCTTGACGATCAGGGAATCCCCTTAGAACATACAGAACAGATTGAGGCTGAATTGAAGAAAAATCAGATTACTCATGCTATCTTCCGTTATCCCGGTGCAGGGCATGGCTTTTTCTGCAATCATCGCGCCAGCTACAATGCCGAAGCTGCCGCCGATGCTTGGAAAAATGTTCAAGAACTGTTCCAAAAAAACCTTCAGCTTCAAAAAGTTTAAATTTTTAAGTTAGAAGCAATACAACACTAGAGGCGCACATCTATCTGTGTGCATTGGTGTTAACTTAACGTGAAAGCCAACCGAGAAAAAGCTTTTAGATATTGTCTCGTTTGTCTCGTTCCCCTGCTTTGACCGGGAATGCTGTCAATGAGGCTCCGCCTCCCTTGCTGGCGGCAGCAGCCCAATTGAAGTGCATTTCCAGCCCAGAGGCTGGAAACGAGATTTGACAAAGCTTTTAACTTAAGTTGACACCTATGAGATATGCGCCTCTACGACTGAGCATAGGCATAGCCAAATAAATCCAAAAGCAAATAAAAAACAAAGTATCACGTCCATGATTTCCGCCTTCAAACAACCACAAGTTAAGATTTTCCAACGTTTTTCACTATTCCTTTTACCTGGATTATTAACAATCTCAACAACCTTAATCAGTTGCTCAGTCCAAACCCCAAATTCAGCAAATCAAACCACTGGTTTGAAAACCAAAGTTGTCCGAATGGGATATCAAAGTTCTGGGGATATTTTCAGACTTAAAGGATTGATCGAAAAACGTCTCAAGCCTTTAGGTATTTCCGTGGAATGGGCGCAATTTGCCGCCGGGCCACAACTGATGGAAGCGATGAATGTGGGCAGGGTTGATATTGGCTCTGTAGGCGAGACTCCGCCGATATTTGCCCAAGCGGCTGGCACATCTTTAGTTTATGTTGCTAGTAATAAACCCAGTACTGGTAAAGGAAGCGGAATTATCGTTCAAAATAATTCACAGATTCGCACTTTAGCCGATCTCAAAGGGAAAAAAGTAGTTTTTCAAAAGGGTTCTGCTTCCCATTATTTATTAATAAAAGCTTTAGAAGAGGCTGGTTTAAAATATAATGATATTCAAGCTATTAGCCTCCCTCCTTCAGAAGCTCGTGATGCTTTTATTCAAGGCAAAATAGATGCTTGGGTAACTTGGGACCCTTATTTAGCCGTGGCCCAAAAAAAAGCAAATGCTCGTGTTTTGCGAGATGCTAGTGGCATTTCTACTCAGGGCGGATATTACATGGCGGCGCGAAAATTTGCCACAGAAAATCCGAAATTAGTGCGATTAGTTCTTGAGGAGATAGATAACACAGGGCAATGGGCTGAAAAAAACCGATCGGAAGTTGTAAAACTGACTATTCCTCATCTCAAAATTGATGAAGATATTTTAACAACAATGGTTGGAAGGCGAACTTACGGTATAAGACCCATTACGCCTGAAATTATGGAAAAACAACAGAAAATTGCAGATTTATTTGCCAAAGAAAAAGTGATTCCTAAACCCATCAATATTAAGGAAGCGATGCTGACTAGCGAACAATATGCAGCTATAACACCGGAAACCATTAGCCAGAAATAGCGCCAGGAGATAAGAAAATGGAAGTTTTTTGGTATTTGCCGACACAGGGAGATGAGCGTTATTTAGGTAGTACAATCGGCAGGCGACCAGCCACTTATCCCTATATGCAGCAAATCGCCCAAGCTGTTGATAAATTGGGCTATGGCGGGATGTTGATTGGTACCGGACAAAAACAAGATACTTGGATTGTCGCTACTTCATTAATTTCAGTTACGGAACGCTTACGGTTTCTTGTAGCCTTTCGTCCGGCAATTATGTCGCCTTCTTTGGCAGTTAGAATGGCTGCTACTTTTGACCAGATTTCTAATGGTCGAATTATTCTGAATGTTGTCACTGGCGGCGACACAAAAGAACTTGCTAAAGATGGGATTTTCTTAGATCACGATCAGCGTTATGAACTTACAGATGAGTTTTTGACAATTTGGCGATCGCTCATGCAAGGTGAAGAAGTAACCTATAGTGGTCGCCATTTGCAAGTTCAAGGCGCTAAACTCCAATTTCCTCCCGTACAAAAGCCTTATCCCACCTTATATTTTGGCGGTTCTTCAGATGCGGCGCTCCAAGTTGCTGCCAAACACATTGATGTGTATTTAAGTTGGGGTGAACCACCAGATCAAGTTGCCCAAAAGATTACAAAAGTACGGCGATTAGCAGCAGAACAAGGTAGAACAGTCCGCTTTGGGATTCGGATGCACGTTATAGTCCGCGAAACTACGCAAAAAGCTTGGGATGCGGCCAATGAACTGATTCAGTATGTGGATGATGAAACCATAGCAACTGCACATCAGCGGTTTGCTCAATCGGAATCAGAAGGACAACGCCGGATGGCTCAACTGCATAAGGGTAATCGCAAAAACCTAGAAATTAGCCCCAACTTATGGGCTGGTGTTGGCTTAGTGCGTGGAGGTGCTGGGACTGCCTTAGTCGGAGATCCAGACACAGTTGCAGCGCGAATGCTGGAATATGCCGATTTAGGAATTGATACCTTCGTTTTCTCAGGGTATCCCCATCTGGAAGAAGCCTATAGAGTTGCAGAATTACTCTTTCCTCGCTTACCAGTGCAAACTCCAGGCATCGCATTACCACAGCAGGTTGCAAGTACATTTAGTGAATTTGTTACCAAAACAGATTTACTCAAACCCCAGCCTGTTTAAGTAATTCAAAATTCAAAAAACTAGCGTGATTTAACTCATAACACCCCAGTACAACATTGCATAAATTCGGCAAAACTCTGCGTTCCTCTGCGCTACGCCAGTTGCTACAACGCGGGGAACCCGCGCAACGCACTGGCTTAACTTTGCGTGCCTCTGCATTTAAAAACACAACGATTTTACAGAAAAAAGCATGAGTACGAAAAAACCTCAACTTAGACTCGGTGCATTCTTGCCCAGCACTGGTCATCACGTAGCGTCATGGCGACACCCCGAAGCCCAAGCTAATGCTGGTTTGAACTTTCAGCATTATAAAAAGCTGGCACAGACAGCAGAACGCGGCAAATTTGACATGATCTTCTTTGCAGATGGTGTGGCTGTGCGCGATCGCAATCAAAGCGCCGAACTTTTGAGCCGGAATGGTAAACTCGTCCACTTTGAACCTCTTACCCTGTTGTCGGCTTTGTCTGTGGTGACGGAAAACATCGGTTTGACGGCCACAGTATCAACCACCTACAACGAGCCTTATCATCTTGCCCGCAAATTTGCATCATTAGATTATCTTAGCGGTGGCCGTGCCGGTTGGAATCTCGTAACTTCTGCTACCGAAGCTGAAGCGTTGAATTTCAATCGGGAAAAGCACATGGAGCATACCCTACGTTATCAGCGTGCCAAAGAGTTTGTGGATGTAGTCACGAAACTCTGGGATAGTTGGGAGGACGACGCCTTCTTACATGATAAGGAATCGGGTATTTACTTCGATCCAAATAAACTGCACGTTCCCAACCACAAAGGCGAACATTTTTCAGTACGCGGCCCGCTGAATGTGGCGCGTCCCATCCAAGGTTATCCGGTGATCATTCAAGCTGGATCTTCCGAGGATGGTAAGGAGCTAGCTGCACAAACGGCGGAGGTAATTTTCACTGCCCAACAGACCTTGGCAGAAGCTCAGGCATTTTATACAGATGTGAAGGGGAGACTGGCTCAATACGGGCGCTCACCTGACCATCTTAAGATTATGCCAGGTGTATTCCCAGTTATCGGTAAAACTGAGCAAGAAGCTAAGGACAAATTCGATCGAATTCAGGAGTTGATCGATCCGGTGGTCGGCTTAAATTTGCTTGGCTCAATGATCGGTGGATTTGACCTATCTGGCTATCCATTGGACGGGCCGTTGCCGGAGTTACCAGAGACTAACGGGGGTAAAAGCCGTCAGCAACTTCTGACTGACCTAGCCAAGAGAGAGAATTTAACGATTCGACAACTGTATTTATGGATAGCTGGAGCGCGTGGGCATCGTCAGATTCTAGGCACACCAGAACAAATTGCCGACCAGCTAGAAGATTGGTTTGTCAATGGCGGGGCAGATGGCTTTAATATTATGCCGCCCTGGTTGCCCGGAGGATTGGATGAGTTTGTAGACTTGGTAATTCCTGAATTGCAACGTCGCGGTCTGTTCCGTACAGAGTATGAAGCACAAACCCTGCGGGAAAATCTTGGTTTACCTCGTCCAGTAAATCAGTTTAGCAAAGTTGCTACTCGTGAAGCGGCGATCGCCTAACTTTTTCTAAAGCAAGTTTTGCAGCAAAAAGGCTCAAGCATTCCTGCCTGAGCCATAACTAAATTTAATTTATAGATTAGACTTCTTGGCAAAAGTCGGGAAAAGGGTAAAGGTTAAAGGGGAAAGGGAAAATAACAAACCTTTCCCCCTTCCCCCTTCCCCTTTTCCCCTCTCTTGCAAAAAGCACTTTTGCAAGAGGTCTATTAGCTTCAAGAACTATATCTTTTGATCGGCAGTGGATAAGCTCAGGTAAAATTTATCGCAATAGTAATGTAAAATAATTATCTGGATGATGTCTGGTTTAAATCTATAGCCTAAACAAAATCTAAATTACTAAAGCTGGGAGTTGGGAAACTCCGGTGAAATTCCGGGACTGTGCCGCAGCTGTAATGGGATGACCCAAGTCAGAATGCCAACTCTCAGGATGTCCTCAAGACACACTCACCGTCTACTCCCTGCGTTGCACGGGGAAGGAGTTATAAGTATTGGTTTCTAGATTTGCCACTTGTCCTGGCTTGTTTTATGCTACTCCCGCCGCCGATGGTATATTATCTCGCGTTAGAATACCAGGTGGAATTATTAGTAGTCAGCAGTGCCGTGCGATCGCAGATATAGCAGAACAGCACGGTGGCGGTTATATAGATGTGACTAACCGAGCTAACCTGCAAGTTCGTGAAATCCGCACGGGGATAAATGCTGAGGTTCTGAAGTACCTCCAAAATATGGGATTGGGTTCTGGCAATACTGTTGTAGACCAAATCCGCAATATTATGACCAGTCCAACTGCTGGTATCGATCCTCAAGAATTAATCGACACTCGCCCTTTTGTCCAAGGTTGGGATGATTATATTGCAGCACATCCGGCGCTTTCGGGACTGTCGGCAAAATTTAGCGTTTGCTTTGATGGTGGTGGGATAATTCGGGTGTGCGATCGCTTGAATGATATCGCCTTTGCAGCTGTCTTACTTAACGATAATGTTTACTTTCGTCTCTATCTCAGTGTTGGCGAGAAAAGTCAACCCCCCAGCGATACGGGAATTTTGTTATCACCAGAGGACTGTTTGCCCGTCTTAGCAGCTTTAGCGGATGTCTATCTAGCTTATAGTCATACTACGAGTAAGCGGCGGCTACGTCTAAGAGAGTTATTGAATAGTTTGGGTTGTGAAAATTATCTCCAAGAAGTTGAACAGCGTTTACCTTTTTCTCTTTTATGCAGTGAAATAAGAAAAGACGTACTCTCCGACCAAGGCAAGCTACGGTGTACACACAAGTCTGAAACAGTTCACTCATCAGAGTTTAAGCGTAAGTTTTACCCCTCCCTAACCCTCCCCTTGGAAAGGGGAGGGAACTGTATTTCTAGTTTCCCCCCAATGCATGGGGGGATTATGGGGGGTAATTCGACTTGTGTGTACACTGTAGAGGAAGGCAAAGGGGAAAAATATCAGCATATTGGCATCCATCCCCAACGTCAGCAAGGCTTATTTTACATTGGTGTTGTCTTGCCCTTGGGCCGATTGCAAAGTAGACAGATGCGGGGTTTAGCAGATTTAGCAGCAAAATACGGCAGTGGAACTCTCAGGCTAACCCCTTGGCAAAATTTGCTTCTTACAGATATTCCTCAGCAATGGGTTGCTGATGTCCAAGGTGAAATTGCTTTATTAGGATTAGATTCCTCTGCAAACAACATCAAGGGTGGATTAGTTGCCTGTTCTGGAAAAAAAGGTTGCGCCGCTTCTGCCACAGACACTAAAAGTCATGCGTTGGCATTGGCAGAGTATCTTGAAACTCGCGTTACTCTCGATTATCCAGTTAATATCCACTTTACTGGCTGCGAAAAATCTTGTGCCCAGCATAGCAAAAGTGATATTACTTTCCTTGGCGTCAGCATTGAGGCTGAAAATAGAACTGTGGAAGGCTATCACGTTTATGTTGGTGACAGCAAGCAGAAATTCGGACGCGAACTATATCAATATGTAACTTTTGCCGAACTACCTGCATTAATAGAGCGGATGCTATATGTATATAAAATTCAACGCTTAAATTCTGATGAGTCCTTTGGAGAATTTGCTAATCGATTTGCACTGGAACAATTACAGCAATTATTTAATATAATCCCTCAATCAATTGCGAACAACAAAATTGCCACCTTTTTAGAGAAGTCGGCAATCTGAGCCTGTTGATTTTTATATGTCAATCCCAAATTTAAAATCCCAAATTTAATGCCCGACTATATCCGAGATGCCAACGAAATTTACCGTAATTCTTTTGCAATCATCCGGTCAGAAGCGAACTTAGATGTCTTGCCACCAGATGTAGCAAAAGTTGCTGTACGTCTCATTCATGCCTGTGGGATGACGGATATTGTTACTGACTTAGGATATTCACCAACAGCAGTACAATCCGCAAGGGCAGCACTGGCAGCAGGAGCGCCAATTCTGTGCGATTGTCGAATGGTTGCCGATGGCGTTACTAGACGGCGGTTGTCTGCAAACAATCAAGTTATCTGTACTCTTAACGAGCCGGAAGTGCCAGAACTTGCCCAGCGTATGGGTACTACAAGGTCGGCAGCGGCCCTAGAATTATGGCGATCGCGCCTAGAAGGCTCAGTAATCGCAATTGGCAATGCACCCACAGCCCTGTTCAGGCTTTTAGAAATACTCGATGAAGGAGCTACTAAACCTGCAATTATCTTGGGCTTTCCAGTGGGGTTTGTCGGTGCAGCCGAATCAAAAGCCGCATTGGCAGCAGATAGCAGAAATGTACCATTTTTAACCTTACATGGTCGGCGCGGTGGAAGTGCGATCGCGGCAGCAGCAGTTAACGCCCTGGCAACGGAGGAAGAATGAATATGCAACCCAAAGGTCGTCTCTATGGAATTGGTGTCGGCCCAGGCGATCCCGAACTATTAACTCTGAAAGCGCTGCGGCTATTACGTGCGGCTCCTGTGGTAGCTTATCAATCAGCCACAGATAAAGAAAGTATCGCTAGAGCGATCGTGGCGCAGTATCTTCCTGGCAATCAAATTGAGGTATTATTTCACCTCCCCCGCGCTTTGGAACCAGAAAAGGCCAAGTCTATTTATGACAAGGAAATTGAACCAATCGCCGACCATTTAGCAGCCGGTCGAGATGTCGTAGTGTTATGTGAGGGCGATCCATTTTTCTATGGTTCCTTCATGTACCTGTTCACGCGGTTATGTGACCAATACGAAACAGAAGTTGTCCCCGGAGTTTCCTCGCTAATGGCTTGTCCGGTAGCCTTGGGTGTACCTTTCACCTACTACACCGATATCCTCACCGTCTTACCTGCGCCATTACCAGCAGAAGAACTGACTACACATCTGCTGATGACCGACGCAGCTGCAATTATGAAACTAGGCCGTCACTTTACCAAAGTACGAGATATCCTGCATAAATTGGGGCTAGCGTCACGAGCAAGATATATTGAGCGGGCATCAACATCACAGCAACGCATCATTCCCCTAGATGAAGTCGATCCAGCCGAAGTACCCTATTTTTCAATGATTGTGATTCCCACCAAGAATCGACTATAGACTGACCTTTTCTTTTCGGTAAAGGCATTGTTTAGGTGAATTCTAGTAATAAATTTACCATAGCCGTTGGTTTCGACTACTTCGACTTCGCTCAGTACAAGTTCGCTCAACCAACTGAGTAGTCGAGAGTTGAGCGTACCCCTGCGGGGAAGCAAGCTACGCGTAGCGTCTTCAAGAGTTGTCGAAACTTGTCAACATAGGTATTTTTTCATCAGAAATCACCCTAACCTATAATTTAGACTTTACCATAAAGAAATACTTCAAGAAAAGTTGATGGCTTCTAATAGCACCTTCACTCCTGAGACGATCGCTGCTGGCTTTCATGCCCTGTCTGACCCACTACGGATTAAGGTATTAGAACTTCTGCGTTCTCAAGAACTATGCGTGTGTGACCTGTGTGAACACCTGGGAACCACTCAGTCTAAACTGTCTTTTCACCTCAAAACCTTGAAAGAAGCTGGCTTAGTTCGTGCTCGTCAAGAAGGGCGCTGGATTTACTACAGCCTCAATCTGCCGCAGTTTGTTGCCTTAGAGCAGTATTTAGCAGAATTCCGCCGCTTTAGCCCAATATTACCTATTCGTCCCCCGTGCGAGAGTTAAAAATACATCAATTTTTTTTGTAATATTTTGTTTACTTCTACTTGTTTACGGATTGACAAATCAACTTTTTTTGAAATGATAGAGATATACTCTTGATATAACTCACGAATTTTAGATTTTCAATTTTGGATGTTGGATTGAATAATCTGAAATTCCTGCTCGAAGCTCCTGCATTCATGTATGGGGTTAATTGTAATGAACAAAAATACTTCAAAACGCCTCTCCTTTATTGACCGCTTCCTAACCTTATGGATTTTTTTAGCAATGGCGATCGGTGTAGGTATTGGCTATTTCTTTCCTGGAGTAGAAGCCTTTATCAACCAGTTCCAGGTGGGAGCAACCAATATACCAATTGCCATCGGGTTAATTCTGATGATGTATCCGCCCTTAGCCAAGGTGCGGTATGAAGAATTAGGCGATGTATTTCGCAACGGAAAAATTCTTGGTGTTTCACTAATTCAGAATTGGATCATTGGGCCAATTTTGATGTTTGCTCTGGCAGCTATCTTCTTACATAATTACCCAGAATACATGACGGGATTGATTTTGATTGGATTAGCCCGGTGTATTGCAATGGTAGTTGTGTGGAGCGACTTGGCACGAGGCAATACAGAATACACGGCTGGATTGGTTGCCTTCAACAGTATCTTTCAGGTTATCTTTTATAGCCCTTATGCCTGGTTTTTCATCACTGTACTGCCGCCACTATTCGGGTTACAAGGCAGTGTTGTTAATGTCAGCATTGCTGAGATTGCTGAAAGTGTGTTTATCTATCTCGGTATTCCCTTTTTGGCTGGATTTTTCACTCGTTACTTCTTAGTAAAACTGAAAAGCAAGCAGTGGTATCACGAAGAATTTGTACCTAAAATCAGCCCGATCACGCTGATTGCTCTGTTATTTACAATCGTGGTTATGTTCAGCTTGAAAGGGAATTTGATTGTTCAGATCCCCTTAGATGTGGTGAAGATTGCAATTCCGTTGATCGTCTACTTCATCATCATGTTTTTAGTCAGCTTTTACATGGCTTGGCGCGTTAAAACAGACTATTCTAGAGCCGCAAGTGTAGCGTTTACATCGGCAGGAAATAATTTTGAACTAGCGATCGCAGTTGCGATCGCAGTATTTGGCATTAATTCGGGTGTTGCTTTTGCCGCTGTCGTCGGGCCTTTGGTGGAAGTGCCTGTATTAATTGGTCTTGTGAACGTTGCTTTCTGGTTTGAGAAACGTTATTTTTCACCATCAGAATCGAGAACCTAATAAATTTAGTCAAATTATTCAGAGGATTTGAACCATGAAACGTGTGATGTTTGTCTGCAAAAAGAATTCTGCCCGTTCCCAAATGGCGGAAGGTTTTGCTAAAACTCTTGGTAAGGGAAAGATTGCAGTGATTAGCTCTGGATTAGAAGCAAGTCAGGTTAGACCAGAAGCGATCGCAACCATGAAAGAAATTGGTATCGACATTACCGATCAACACTCCAAACCCCTGAGTGATTTCCAAGCACAAGACTTTGATGTAGTGATTTCTTTGTGTGGCTGTGGGGTGAATTTGCCGCCTGAATGGGTTGTGCGGGAAGTATTTGAAGACTGGCAGTTAGATGATCCAGCAGAACAACCAGAAATTTTTCCGAGAGTCCGCGATGAAATCAAAGAACGGGTGACTCAATTAATTGAGTCTGTGAATAAAGAATTTACAACTGCTCGATAAATATTACTTGTAGTACTGGAATTAAACTAAGGCTCAAACCAATGGAGCAAGAAACAATTCAACCAATTTCAGAGAACCTCTGGTGGGTGATTTTTGCAAGAGTTGGAAAAGAATAAGCAATTACCATGACGACATTTGACCATCCCCCCAGAATTTTATTTTTGTATGGCTCCCTGCGTGAGCGTTCCTATAGCCGCCTCTTGGCAGAAGAAGCCGCACGCATCATTGAAGAATTTGGGGCAGAGGTAAAGTTTTTCGATCCCCGTGAACTGCCGATTTACGGTAGCGTACCTGACAGCCACCCAAAGGTGCAGGAGTTGCGTCAATTAAGCTTGTGGTCAGAAGGACAGGTATGGTCTAGCCCAGAGTTGCACGGTCAAATTTCTGGCATTATGAAAAACCAAATTGACTGGATTCCCCTCAGTATTGGAGCCGTTCGCCCGACTCAAGGGAGAACTTTGGCTGTGATGCAAGTAAGTGGTGGATCTCAGTCTTTCAACGCTGTCAACACATTAAGAATTCTTGGGCGCTGGATGCGGATGTTTACGATCCCGAATCAATCTTCAGTGGCTAAAGCATATCAGGAGTTTAACGAAGACGGGACTATGAAGGATTCGCTCTACCGCGATCGCGTGGTCGATGTGATGGAAGAACTTTACAAATTTACCTTGCTATTGCGTGACAAAGTTGATTATCTCACAGACCGCTATAGTGAACGTAAAGAAAAAGCTGCCAAAGAGACAATCAAGATAGCCTCTCAATCTCTTGAAGTTAACTCTAAAACAAATTGACTATTGAGTATCCAAAAAAAGATAACCTCCTGGCAGATTGAACCAGGAGATTGAAAAAAATTGATTC
The DNA here is from genome assembly GCF_034530915.1 of Nostoc sp. DedQUE09. Classification (NCBI taxonomy): domain Bacteria; kingdom Bacillati; phylum Cyanobacteriota; class Cyanophyceae; order Nostocales; family Nostocaceae; genus Nostoc; species Nostoc sp. DedQUE09. Next base: position 74,779 of record NZ_JAVRCE010000009.1, on the reverse strand, counting down.
ATCTTTACAAGCGTTGTAGCAGGCTCAAACCGTGGCTATCAGTACCACAGGTATTGAAAAGAAAGTATTCATCAGCCAACTTTTGCACTTGTTCTGATTCCAATACGCTGGGTTTCCAAGGGTTAGGGTTATTGTAGGCGTAGAAAGTTTCCACACCATCGATGCCCTTTTCGGACGCAGCTGGAATTAAGTCAAAAAGCGATCGCTTGTAACGAGCTGGATGAGCCAAAACTGCCAATCCCCCAGCTTCATGAATAGCGGCAATCACGTTACTTGCCTGATATTCTTGCCCTGTAGTCGCCCTTCTTTGCAGATAGGGTTTCATACTAGGGTGTTCTGTCGCAAAAGCATAAGCCAAAATGTGAACTTCTATATTCAAAAGGTTGGCATTGATTTCTACGCCACTCCACAGGTGAGGAGTTATTGCATGAGGATTATTCCACTTCCAATCTTCTAACCAAGCAAGCGCCGCTTGATAGCCGACAATACCATGATGATCGGTGATGGCTAACCCTTTTAACCCAATAGCGATCGCCTGCTCCATCAATGCACTAGGCTGCAATCTACCATCCGAGTAGACAGTGTGCATGTGAAAGTTGAATAACCTTGGACAACTATGTGCATCAATATTACGGAATACTTGCTTTAAAAGTTCTGCCGAAGTTGTAGTACGGGCCAAATTTACAGCCATAACCCCCTCTGAAGAAAAATATCTATCCTTAACACACTAAAATGCCACATCTCTGGATGAGAAAGAACCAATACTAAAAATTAGTATCAGCTGCTACTTTCTCAGCAAATTTTTCAATATGTTAAGACTACGTTAGCAAATCTTAATCTCAGTAGTCATGGGTAATACAAACTACTTTTCTTTTAAGCAGTAGTAAATATTACATCTAATTTTTCATAAATGCGCCTATAACATCTGTGGTAAATGACTTAGAAAATAAAGGTTTAGTAAAGTAATTACCTCTAATCAGCCTGAAATGCAAATTGATTTTGTGTGTAAAAAGTATAATTTATCTCAGTAATTACAGCTTTTTTTTAACCAATAATGGCTTTAGCTACCGCATAAGAGAGTCTAAAATAGCTTCGAGAAAACTAGCGATGTCTACGATGGTCACTGAGCGACTTGCCTTGAGCGAAGTCGAAAGGAGCCGAAGTGCGGGCTATGCCTACGCTTGGGTTGCATTATACTCCTCGCGCAATTCCAAAAGAATCTCCTTTCAAGGTGACTCCCAAGGGTTCTATCACTACCTCGCGGGAAACAGACGTTTCAACTCTTCCAGCAATCACAGCCGAAAGTTGATGTTCTCTTGCAAGCAGGACAATTCTTTCTGCATCCTGTTCCGACTCTGTATAGAATGCGAATCCTGCACCGTAATTGAACACCGAAAGCATCGTCTCGGCTCCGCCCTCAAGATGACTCTCAACAAATGTAAATATTTCTGGTACTGGGAGCATTGTTTTGATAACGTACCGAAGCGGCTTCACCGACCGCATCAGCTTTTGCCAGCCATGACCAGTGATATTCTCCATCGCTGTGGGACGAATTCCTTCGCCAAGCACCGCCTGTACAAGGGGCGTATAGAGATACGACGCAGCATTCATCGCTTCCCAGAACTCCTGCCCACTCGGAAGTTTTGTTCTGTAGCCATCAGGAAGCGACTCAGCAAGCTTTCGCAGTGGGGTAAAACCGTTCTCATGGGGGCCCGAACTTTCGACCAGAACAATAGTATTTCCGGCATCCAGACGCGAGCTATCAATGGGAGCGACACCAGCCGGCATAACCCCAAAAACCGAGCCGGCGATATCGAGCCGCCCTGGAATCATCTTAGTTTTTAGTTGAGGAGTTTCCCCTGAGAGATAGACACACCCGACTCGTTTGCACCCCTCAACTACTCCATCAAGAAACCCATCAAGGAAAGCAGGGGTAAAGATTGTTTCAGGAGTACTCGACGGCAGATAAAGACCCAGAAGTATAGTCTGCATACCTGAAGTTGCAGCATCGTTAGTCAGACAGGAGATGATCTTGATGCCAATATTCCACCAGAATCGTCGAAGTTCTTCTTCGGAAAGGTCATCAGGGCGGGTATCGTCTGCGGTGCCCAGTCCTTCGGGGACAAGTGTCATCGAAAGTTCTCTAGCCCCCGCCTCTAGAAATGGAGCGAGGTTGAAGCTGAAAGCGTTAGCACTTGCTCCCAGACCTGACGCGGGGACGATGCCATAAGCGCTTGCAAAGCCAAGTGTGCGTTTTGCTGCATCGATGAAGCGTCGTTTTGCAGCATCGAGAGTATCGTAATCGACTTGATCGAGAGCTTGAGCCATCAGGTTGCGTTTTAAGTTAGAAGTTAGGAGCTAGGAGTTAAAAGTTAGCAAAACTCATAACTCATAACTCCTCACTTTAAAATACCTCAAAATACCTCATCTTCAATACCACGCCACCATTCACCCAATTTCATCAAGTCTTGGTAAATATCTTCTAATTCTTTGGTATAAACATCGTTTGTCAGGGTGGCTCGACGCTCTTGCAATTTTTTGAGGCGCAGTTGTACCAATACCCAAGGTTTGGATATGCTATTCGTTGCTTCAATGTATTGCGCTAGTTCTTTGCTATCCATATATTTTGATTTACACACCATCCCCCTCAAGGCCTAACCAAAAACAGTCACGATACTAGTAGGTCGCCAAGTGAACTTGGTGGGGTAAAGGGTAAGGGGGAAGGTGGGGTCCCCTCTGGGGATAAGGGGCAGGGGGAAAGGTTTTAAATCCCTTACCCTTTCCCCTTTCCCCTTTCCCCAGCCCCCACCCAGCATTTTTTGGTTGGCAGACTACTAGTACAATGTCTAAGCTAGTTTTCAGGGTTTGTAGTAAGCACTTTAGTGCTTAGACAATAAGGACTAAAGTCCTTACTACGAACTCGCTTACCCATCAATTTAAACTTAACTGACTACTGTCGTGACTGCTGATAAGGGTGTTAAATGAATTATTTCTACTTTACATATCTGGCACAAGCTACATAGCTGCAAAGTAGCTGACTAAAAGACATCGCAGCCAGTTCAAAACTGCCAATTAATTAAGCTTTAGCCAAGTTTTCAGCAGCAAAGTCCCAGTTAACCAAGTTTTCTAGGAAATTCTTGATGAACGCTGGACGAGCGTTTTTATAGTCAATGTAGTAGGCGTGTTCCCAAACATCCAAGGTTAGGAGTGCCTTCTTACCATGAGCTAGGGGATTTTCTGCATTTGGTGTTTTGATCACCTTTAGCGTACCACCATCATCGATCAGCCAAGACCACCCGCTGCCGAATTGAGTCGCAGCCGCGTTAGAGAACTCTTCCTTGAATTTGTCGAAGCTACCAAAATCTTTATCAATTTTGGCTGCGAGTTCACCAGTGGGTGTGCCACCACCTTGTGGTTTCAAAGAATTCCAGAAGAAAGTGTGGTTCCAAACTTGAGCAGCGTTGTTGAAGATTCCCACCTTAGAGGAGTCTTGGAAGGAAATTTTGATCACTTCTTCTAGGGACTTATCAGCAAGTTCTGTACCTTCAGTGAGCTTGTTGAGGTTGTCTACATAAGCTTTGTGATGCTTGCCGTAGTGATACTCAAAAGTTTCAGCTTTCATGCCAAAAGGCTCTAGAGCATCCTTTTCAAAGGGTAGTGGGGGCTGTACAAATGCCATTGTGTCAAATCCTCTCTTTACCGGTTTCCAGTTTTAAGCTATTGCAAAAGTTGGGGAAATTAATAGCTTTTATTTGTAGGGGTTTTATGTCTTTGATTAGCGAAACATAAAACTTAACATCGTCATTCTACTACCAAAGTGAAGATAAAGTGAAGACGGAAACAAAGTACTTTGGTGATAAGTCAAATCACCAGCTATTCCTGACTATAAATAAAAATGACTAATATTTCATAGCGAAGGGTCAATAACTAATTAGCATTTAGCAATTAAAGCTTTCATACTTCTATCTTTAGTAAGATTAATTACGATCTAAAAAATCAGTCGAAAGCCAGATGATTTAATTTTAAATAAATAGTAATATTTATTAACACTTAGTAAGTGTTAATTTTTCAATAAGATAGCCAATATTCAAATTATCTATTTGATTTTTAAATATAGTTTTGGGGATGGTAAGTGAATAATCACTTACCCACCACCCTTTGAAACTAATAGCAACTAGCAGCAATTAATACTAAGATAAACGCTGTTGGTAATAGTTAACGATTTGTGCAGTGACTTCAGACACTTCCAAACCATCAGTTTGAAGTTCGATCGCATCTGCTGCTTTCTGCAAAGGAGAAACCTTGCGTGTACTATCTTTCCAGTCACGTTCGGCGATGTCGTGTTCCAGCTGTTCTAAACTCACTTCAGGTTGACCTTGGGTGTTAAAGTCTTGCTGGCGGCGACGGGCACGTTCACTGACAGAAGCGGTTAAGAAGATTTTAACTTCGGCATCGGGAAATACGTGAGTACCAATATCCCGACCTTCAGCAACTAAACCACCTCTTTTACCCCAGCTTTGCTGTTGTTTAACTAGTGCTTGACGGACAGCGCCTTGTGCAGCGATCGCAGATACAAGAGATGTTACCTCAATGGTGCGAATTACCTGGGTAACATCAGTACCATCAATCCAAACCTGCACGGATGATTGTAAATCCTGGGTGGGAGTAAGTTCAATTTTACACAGATTAGTTAATTCCGCGATCGCACACTCATCGTCAATAGCAATTCCCTTTTGCAGTACTAACCAAGTGACAGCACGGTACATTGCTCCTGTATCTAAATACACTAAATTCAGGTTTGCTGCCACTTGCCGCGCCACTGTAGATTTTCCAGCACCAGCTGGGCCATCAATGGCGATAATAGGTTGACGATCGCGCAATATCGTATTGTCAATCAAACGTGTAGTACCAAAACGAGCTGCGATCGCCAACATTCCTTCCTCCTCAACTTTTTCTAAAGACATCAACGTAGTCGGTTCAACCAATTCAATATATTCCACTGAGACCGTGCTGACCATTGCCACTTCTTGCTGTACCACTGCTATCAACTTGTTGCTATTGCGATCGCCTGCAATGAATGCAGCTTCCGCTCGTTGCAAGCCACGATATAAGACTGCTGCTTGCTCTTTTGCCGTTGCAGTCAAATATTGATTGCGAGAACTGAACGCCAGACCCGACGCTTCCCGTACTGTTGGACAAGCAACAATTTCTACTGGCAAATTCAAGTCAGCCACTAAGCGTTTAATAATTGCTAGTTGCTGACCATCCTTTTGACCAAAGTAGGCACGGTCAGGCTGTACCAAATTGAAAAGTTTAGTAACAATCGTAGCGACACCCTGAAAGTGACCTTGCCGAGTACGACCACACAAGCCTGTCATCATAGCAGATGGAGGGATAACTTGTGTAACCTTTGATTCTTGTATACTCTTCTGGGGAACTGCCATTTCTTCCGGAGTCGGTGCAAAAATGGCATCTACGCCAGCTTGTTCGCAAAGTTGTTGGTCTTGCTCTAAAGTGCGAGGATAGCGTTGATAATCCTCGTTAGGAGCAAATTGCAGGGGATTGACGAAAATACTCACAATCACCGTAGAATTTTCGTGCCGCGCCCGTTGGATCAAGCTTAAATGACCTTGATGCAAATTTCCCATCGTTGGCACCAGACCGACTGCCGTCTTATACCAGCCAGTCATTTCATCTAGTCTGAGATCCTCAGCAACCGCAATTAGCTTGTTTTCTGAGCAGCGTTTAGTTAAATAGCAGCGTAAAGCTGCGACTGTTGTCAGCAGGCGCACAAAAATACCCCTAGTTCTTATCGATCCCTCCCCCGTTAGTTTATATCTGAAATAGAGGGAAGAGATGATTGAACTAGGGGAATTAAGTGATACGGAACTGGGATTGGGCTTAGGGTAAAGGTTATAGGTGACAGGTGATAGGGAACAATCTTTCCCCTGTAACCTGTAACCTGTAACCTACTGGATTATTTCCCTAAGACTTCAATCTGTACTGGTGCTATGCCACTGCCCATCATTCCCAAAATTCGAGCCGCGCCGGTAGATACGTCAATGACTCGACCTCGAATGAATGGGCCTCGGTCATTAATCCGCAGCACTACGGAACGACCATTGCGGGTGTTGGTTACACGAACTTTTGTACCAAAGGGTAAGCTGCGATGAGCAGCAGTCATGCCTTCAGGGTTGAATCTCTGGCCGCTAGCAGTGCGATTACCAGCAAAGTCATAGCCATAAAAAGAAGCTACACCTCTCAAAGTGGATCGCACTACTCCAACGGCAACCTGTTGAGGCAGCTTTGGTATTGATATTTGTTGACGGACTGGTAAATTCGCAATTTCTTTTATAGGAGATGCATTGCCTAGTAGTCTCCGCAAGCGATTGGTTGCTTGCAATGCATCTTGCGCCAAATTGTTAGTACTATCTGCTAGTCGCGTACCTTCGTTGATTTCGACCAGTTCTTCGCCATTAATTTTGATTACATAGCGATCGCCATCTTGTTGCGCAGGGACGCTTTTGTTTTGCGCTTGATTGGCAGTAGACTTTTCGCCCGCTTTCCAACTGACGGTAATTTTACTCCCGTCCACGTTTTCTCGATTCAACTGGTTGATCTTAGCTGCTATTACACCAGCTATCTGAACCGGGTCATTCTCAGCGGAGCTAATCTGGTTACTCGCATCTGTTAGGTTCCCAGTATTTAATGCATTTGATGAATTGCTAGCAATAAGGGCGTACCCTTGTACGCCCCCAGTATTGCCAATTGCACCAACTTTTTTAGTCTCAAGATTCGTATTTGATACAGAACTCAAAAAGGTGAGAACAGGTATATTTTTGATAAAAAGGGTTGCCGCCTTACGTCCTCTAATTTCGTGAGGATGAATTTCTGTAATCACAGCATCCAAGGTTTGTTTCCCTGCTGTTGATTGGTACTCTCCCACCTTAACCACATCAGGGGTGGGTGATTTTTGGGATGCTAGCGCATTTCCTTTGGTGGTTTGAGTGCAACCGACTGAGGGTATTCCCAAAACAGCCATAAACAGGGCAACAATAGTCCACAAATGTCTTTGATTCATGCGTCCGTTTTTGAAAGCGACTGTAGAACTTAAAGTTTTATAACTTGCGGGATTTATCACTAATGAAAGTGATTTCCCTTTTGAAAAACTCGAACTCGTTCCGTTTTCACTTTGTTCTTTATAACTGCAACAGACTAACACGAACCTTTTGGCTTGGGGATCAGGGTTTTAGCGTAACTCTCGTCCACTTTCTCAAATTTCCATTCCAATTTGAAGGTCGAAACCTTTCTCAAAAGCGGACTTTGGCTATGTAACGCTTTTTTCCGTAAGTCAAAAAATTCTTAAAAAAACTTTACGCTTATTTCACACTAAAGTAGCGATACCTTATTCACATCACTTCTAAAGGCTCGCAACTATCCGTGTATTCTAGATCACATACTTTTTGGCTATTTCCTCTAAGAAGGTAATATAACTTTAATTAAATAGCAACGGCATAAATGCTTAAAATCATTTATTTAATGAAATCTTTAGATTTAACTATGAATAAGTGGTGATATGAGTTACATCTTAAATAATTATGCAAATTAGTTTGAGTTTAATATCTTTTTTGAAAGTTTTTTCTACTTACATCAATCACTACTTTTATTCTCCACAACTAGACTGATATTAGTAACAAATAAAACTTTGTCTTACCGTATTACTGAGTATAAAAAAAAGGACAATACCCAAACTAATATTTTTCAGGATTAATGACTTAAAAATTAAGAAAACTTTGCGATCGCTTAAACAACAGATATGGCTTGTAACAAAAAATACATCTTATTTCGTATAATTTCAGTAATTGCTCAAGTATGATTTTTTAGAGCAAGCTATTTTTGACAAAATCTTTGTAACAGTAGGGATGTACAGCTGTACCTCTTCTATATATAGTAGGTATTTTGGAAAATGCCATCAGCCTAATGACAAACCAAGTGCATCCAGGAGATTTAGAAATAGAACCATCGCCATTAAAAGCTTTTCTCTACGAGTTACATTCCCAGTACAAGTCACTGCGGGAGGGTACTGTAGCGAAATACATTCCCGAACTAGCAAAGGCAAACCCGGATTTGTTCAGCATTTGTATTGTGACAGTAGATGGTCAGATTTACAAAGTTGGGGACTACGAGCAACTTTTTACCATTCAGTCAATTTCCAAGGTGTTTGCTTATGGACTTGCCTTAGAAGATCATGGACTGGATTATGTTTTAACTAGAGTTGGCGTGGAACCGACAGGAGATGCATTCAACGCGATTGTTTTGGATGAGCAATCGAAACGACCTTATAATCCAATGGTAAACGCTGGAGCGATCGCCACCACTAGCTTAATTAAAGGTTCCGGCCCTACCGAACGCCTGAACCGAATGCTGGATATGTTTCGGCGATATATTGGGCGCGACGTATTCGTTGACATTTCAGTTTTTACTTCAGAACGGAGTACAGGGCATCGTAACCGCGCAATGGCGCATTTGATGCTCAACTTTGGCATGATTGACCGAAACATTGAAGAGGCGCTGGATCTTTATTTCCAGCAGTGTGCTGTGATGGTGAATTGTCAAGACTTGGCGGTGATGGCGGCTACTCTTGCGAACAGAGGTATTAACCCCATCACCAAAGAAGGGGCGATAGATAAGCGTTACATCAAAGATATTTTGAGTGTTATGTATACCTGTGGGATGTACAACTTTGCAGGTGAATGGGCTTATAAAATTGGGATTCCGGCAAAAAGTGGGATTTGTGGTGGGATTATTGCCGTTGTACCCAATAAAATGGGCATTGGAGTTTTTTCGCCGTTGTTGGATGTGCGTGGTAATAGTGTACGGGGGGTAAAGGTGTGTGAAGAACTTTCCCAACGTTTAGGTTTACATCTATTTGATTGTTCAGGCGAAGAGGCGAAATTTCAATAAATAAGGGTATTGCTGAATTAAGGGATGATTCTTGTGGGGTGGGCATCCTGCCCGCCCGGAAATACAAGGGACGGGCAAGATGCCCATCCTACAAAAATAGTAAAATCATCCCGCAAATATGCAACCCCTAAATAAGAATTCAGAAGTCAGAAGTCAGAAGGAATTACTCCCTTCTTGCGCCAGCAGCATACCTGAATTTTTTGACGTAGGCGCAAAGCGTCTGCCGTAGGCTAGCGTCATCGCGCAGCGTCTCGCAGATAAGGACACCAAGGAAGAGAGAGAAAAACCTTTCATGGGTAGAGTATTCTGAATTCTGACTCCTATTTATTAGACTTCTTGCAGAAGTGGGGTAAGGGGTAAGGGGCAAAGGGGAAAGCAGCGATAGAATTACCCTTTCCCTTTAACCTTTACCCTTTCCCCCTCTTGCAAAACTAGTTTTGCAAGAGGTCTATTAGCTCTGTTTAAAACCATCTATTACTTTTTCCAAATACTTTGTGGAGGCAGTTTCTGTTTGAGAACGGATAATTAACTCTGGCATTGTTAATTTAGAGCGAAGCTGGCAGTACAAGTTAATGGTATGTTGAAGCGATCGCGCAATTTCTTTTTGATCGTGTTTAGCGGGAATAGTCTGGCGAAAATCGCTCAAATAAGACGGAATTTCCCTTTCCAAATTTCTCACGCCGCGTGGAAGTAGTCCAGCTTGCACTTTGGCTAATGGAGCCAGAACTTGCCCACGCAGAAAAGAAAGAAAATCAATGACTTCAAAAAGTTCACCTCTTCCTAATTTAGTTGCACCATAATGTACCCAGACCCAGAAGCGGTCTTCAATCCACTGCGGGTCAAAGGGTGGATAGTTCCGTGGGTTCTCTGAGACAGCTAAAGTTAGTAGATTTCCTCGCTCCCATAGAATAATCGGATTTTCTACGCGGTCTGTTTGAAAATCTTGTAAAAGCAAAAACTTCAAATCGACGTGTATAAGAGGACTGTCATAGAGACAGATTAACAATCTAGGTTCGCCGACGTGTTCACCGGTAAAAGCTGCTAGCAGTTTCCCTAGTTTGCTGGCTAGAAGCTGACGCTCGTTTAAAACTTGCTCATAGTGAACATCATCCACAACAATAATCAAGTCGAGGTCAGAATACTCATCCATTTCTCCACTCAAATAGGAACCACCGACCGCTACACCCAGTAAACGGTCATCCGTCTTCAACTTTGCCAGAATTTGTTCTAAAAGCTCTTGTTGTGGTTCAGGAACAGGCATACTATCTCAAATTACAGCAGCGATCGCAAAATACCAAATAACACTATATATAGTTGCCAAATTTTAAATTATCCCTTTTCGCATGTCCGTCCAACCGTATGCAACCTCAATTAGGAGCTATATCCGCCAGAGGCATCGCCCTTGATAAAAAACTTTTTGGCTTAATCTTATAATTTAAGATAATATCTCAATCAAGTATCATCTAAACAAGATTAAATCAAGAGAGTCACAGATGGTTTCTTCCAACAGCAAGATAGGTATTATCGGCGCAGGGACATCAGGGGCTTATCTTGCAACTTTACTTATTCAAGAAGGGTTTCAAGTTGACTTGTTTGAAAAAGCACCTGTAGTCCGTACCGATGGATGTGGCATTCTTATTGTCCAATCAGGTATGGAAGCACTTCATCAAGGAAACCCTCAAATCAGCCAAAAAATTATTAGCTCAAGCGATCCTGTAAAATACTTTGAGTTTCGCAACCTTAAAGGTGGATTTATCAATTCAGAAACCGTCACCTATGCTGAAGATGAACTACCAGGAATGCTTGTACACCGTAAGGCAATTTTAGAAGCAATCCTCGATACTTTACCTCCTAATATTATTCATTTTAATGCTCAATTAGCTTCGATAACCCAGACTGAGAATAGTGCGATCGCACACTTTAAAGATGGAAGTCACTGGGAAGGGGATCTGATAGTGGGTGCTGATGGCATTCTTTCTAAGGTTCGGCAGTTTGTAGTTCCGAATGTAAAACTATGCTATTTAGGCGATCTAGTTTGGCGAGGGATTGTGACAGATAATAGCTTCTGTCCAGAAGGAAACTTTTTTGTTTATGTACGCGGTCGAGGAATTTATGCAAATTTCTTTCATATTGGTGGAAATCTGACTCATTGGGGTTTCTTTATAGAAAAAGAGCAGACGGGTTCTGAAATAGGCGCACTACAACCAACTGATATATCTATTCCTCCCGAAGAATTAGCCAAACTCCCAGAGGATGCACGAAATGTAATTGAGTCTACCCCTGCGGAAAATATTATCTGTCGTTATTCCTATGACATCGATCCCCTGCCTCAACTGTATGATGGTCGCGTTATTTTAATTGGTGATGCGGCTCACGCAAAAAGTCCGACTCGCGCTAGAGGTATGACTTCGGGTTGGGAAGATGGTTTGGCTTTAACGCAACATCTCGCGTCTAGTGGTAGTATTCCCGAAGCTCTCGAAAATTATCAGACAGAAAGATTACCCATTGTCCACGAATATCAACGCACGAGTCGTGAAATGAGCCAGAAAATTGGTCGTCGTTAGCCAAGGTGAAATTCAAAGTAAAATTAGTTTTTATCTAAAATAAATGAGTAACGATCCTGTAATGAGCGAAAATATCATCACCCCGGCGATATCTGTCGATCTGGAGAAAGTTCCAGAGATTTTTACACGTCATATTGGCACTTGGAAAGGTGAGTTTATTAAAACTGATAAACGCGGACATTTTTCTCGCAGCTTTTTCGGTACTTTTACCATCTTGATTGAGGGGAGTCAGTACCGACAGGTTAACAATTATGAATACTCAGATGGCTCTCGCCTCCAGCTGAATTTTGAAGGATACTTTGAAGATAGAATTGTGAAATTTGTTTCTAGCAGTTATTCTGATTTTTCCGCCATCGCTTGGGATGCTGGTCAGGACACGATTTGCTTTCGGATAACGAAAACTCAAGATAACGCCCTGATTACATTTATAGAAACAATGACTTTACTCGATGAAAATCACCGAGTTCGTAGTACGCAAGCTTTTAAAGATGGCATTTTTGATGGTATCTCCTTTATTGAAGAAATTCGTCTTTCCTAAATAGATTAGATAGTCCCAGATTTGAGCAAGGAAGGTTGCAATTGAGCAAAATTGGGTGATTTGACCTTTATTTTTAATAAAATTAAACTGGTTCTGAAAGTTGCTTATCCAGACGGCGAAACAAAAACAGCCAAAGCGGTAGAGAACTATTAATCGCAATTAGTCGTACTAAATGACCAGTTGTGACAATTTCAACATTATGATTCAATGCCAGGGAAACCAGGATCATTTCTGCCGATCCTCCTGGTGCTGTGACTAAAAGACAGGTTAACCAGTCCCAAGAGGTTAATTGCATCGCAAGTACAGCAGCGATCGCTCCGGCTATAAGAGTCATTCCTACAGACATCAAGGCATAGGCAACAGTCCGCTTTCTAAAGTTGGGTTTGTCTCCCCAATATTCACCAATCGTAATTCCCAACAGCATTTGGCCCAATAAGTTAATTAAAGGCGGCGGACTAAAGCTAATATCACCCACAAAAGGCAGCCAATGTAGCAAAGGATTAAACCCAATACCAATCAGCAATGCACCAAAGAAATCGCCAGCAGGTATTTTAAATAATATAGCTGGATAAACTACTAATCCAGTGATTAGGAGTACTAACAAGAGTAATTCTAATTGAGATGGATCGAGATTGAGCCAAGCAGCGTTGATTGGAAGTGTTTGCGGATAGTAATTACCAGTTGATGTTTTCGCGACGAGGGGAATTAGAATAACTACACAGGTGACGCGAATCGCCTGAACTAGGGCAACCAAGCTAACATTTTTATTGTAATCGGCTGCGATCGCTGCCATAATTCCTACACCACCAGGAACTGTAGCCAGCATTGCTGTAAATAGGTTGGTTTTGCTGACGCGGGAGTAAATGTAACCGATACAGGTTCCACTTAGTAGCAGAAACAAGGTAAGAAAAATAAATATGGGAATACCGGAAGCAACACTAGCTAGATTAGCGTGGGCATTGGAAGCGCCGACAGTTAAGCCGACAAGTGCCATTCCCACTTTTCTAGCAGTGCGATTAGGTGGGGGGGAATATTGATAAAAAATTCGACACCCTTGGAGAATCACTGTACCTGCGGCAATCCCGCCAAATATCCAGGCAATCCTGCCAATTTGGAACTTTGTGAGCAGTAAACCCAGAGGTAATGCCAGAAGCATCTCCAAGACAAGGACAATTAGTTGCTTCCTAAATAGCTGCTGTTTGGTAGCAACAGGATTTTGATGAGTGTGTTCTTCCAGGCTGGGAGTAGCACTTAGACTTTGATTCATCGATACTAAGCTTTTTTTTAAGTCTAAGCTATAGGTGCAAAAGTGGATCTCCGGTGATGCGATCGCACATTACCAGCAACAAGCAAAAAGATATCAACCCTGGAAACATAGTCCTTAATCTGGATACTGGCGTTGGCTGCATTCGATCCGCGAGTGAAAGCGAGGGTTACTTTACTGCGCTGCTCAACTTGAAACCTTACTCCAAAGTTGACGTGACTATTTTTTGCGGGAAGTAGGTAAATAGAATTAAATGTAAAGCTTGTGTAGATTGCTTAAGGCATGAAACCTAACTAAAAAAGGAGAGTAGTTGCAATGACAATTCATCAAAACGGACTTTTTGTTCAACCAAATCAAGGTCGTTCTTATTACTTTGGTCAAGACCTCTATACATTCAAAGCAATTGGTGAAGAGACAGGAGAAGCCTATGCGCTTTGTGAGGTAATCGTTGCACCTGGTGGTGGTACGCCTCCCCATCGGCACAGCAGAGAAAATGAATCATTTTATGTTCAAGATGGAGAAATTGAATTCCAGCTTGACGATCGCATCCTTGTTGCAACGGCTGGAACGTTCCTCCATTCGCCCAAAGGTCAGCTTCATCGATTTACTAATACCACCTCTGTACCTGCCAAACTTTTAGTTTGGGTGACACCTGCTGGATTTGAGAAATTTATTGCCGAAGTTGGAAAGGCGGTGAATGGTCAAATTACATCTGCCCCACCATTGAGTCCTGAAGACTTAGATAAAATTCTCACCACTTCACCTAAGTACGGCATCGAGATTATTCCTCCCCCTCCTGGGCAATGACAACACGAGGCACGAAGACTCACCATAAAGCATAACAACGAGTTTTAACTAGGGGCAATTGGTAAGGGATTTCTAAATAAAAAATGGATATTGGGACAGGTTGTATCCTATGGTGTTGTATTATGTTCAATGAAATACCTAATTATTAAGACCACAGGGGCAAAGAGCACACTTCGATTCCGTTTCCTACGGGACGCTACGCGTAGCTTGCTTCCACAAAATGGTACGACTACGCTACCTTGGCTTTGCTCGGCACAAGTCAGGGCAAGTCGCTCAGTGACCGGGAGAAAAGAGTTTTAGATTTTTGCATAGATATCTCGAATAATCGTTAATTAACTGGACTTGATGTAACAGAGCGCCTTCTAGATTCAAAGTCATTGGAACAGTTATGAAACTAAAAGATAAGATTGCACTAGTTACAGGCAGTAGCCAAGGAATTGGACAGGCGATCGCAATTCGTCTAGCGCAGGAAGGAGCAAGTATTGTCATCAACTACCGCTCTCATCCTGAAGGGGCAGAAGAAACCTTATCGAAGATAAAGGCGGCTGGTGGCCAGTGCCATATAGTAGACGGGTTTACAATTCAGGCAGATACAGGTACGGTTGCCGATGTGCAGCGCATGATTGCAGACAGTATTTCCCACTTTGGCAATCTGGATATTTTGGTTAACAATGCAGGCATTGAAAAAAACGCCAACTTTTGGGATGTGACTGAAGCAGATTACGATGCTGTCATGAATGTGAATCTCAAAGGAATATTTTTTGCCACACAGGCATTTGTGCAACACCGATTAGAAACAAAGCAACCTGGCAAGATAATTAATATTAGTTCCGTACATGAAGAATTACCCTTTCCGCACTTTGCTGCCTACTGTGCTAGCAAAGGTGGCTTGAAAATGCTCACCCGTAATTTAGCTGTGGAACTGGCTCCTCATGGCATTACTATTAATAATGTTGCACCGGGGGCAATTGAAACTCCAATCAATACTAAACTATTGAATGATCCACAGAAGTTAGAAGCACTCCTCAAAAACATTCCCTTGGGACGATTAGGACAACCAAGAGATGTTGCCTCTATAGTGGCATTTCTCGCATCTTCTGAGTCAGATTATGTGACAGGCACAACATTTTTTGTTGACGGTGGATTGCTCTGGAATTATCAAGAGCAGTAGAGAGGCAGGGGAGCAGAGGAGCAGGGGAGCAGGGGAGCAGGGGAGCAGAGGAGCGGAGTTCAAAGACTCATTA
>NZ_JAVRCE010000009.1:0-59298 GCF_034530915.1 Nostoc sp. DedQUE09 | reverse complement strand
ATGGAGTTCAAAGACTCATTAATGGAGTTCAAAGACTCATTAATGGAGTTCAAAGACTCATTAATGGAGTTCAAAGCCTCATTAATGGAGTTCAAAGACTCATTAATGGAGTTCAAAGACTTATTAATGGAGTTCAAAGCCTCATTCCCCATACCCATTTTGAATTTTGAATTTTGAATTCGGAGCGAAGCGACATGACTCCAGAAGAAGTAAGATTGCAGCAGGATCAAGAACGTGTTGCCTACTGGAAACGCTGGGGGCCTTATCTCAGCGATCGCCAATGGGGAACGGTGCGGGAAGATTACAGCCACGACGGTTCTGCCTGGGATTATTTTCCTCACGATCATGCCCGATCGCGTGTTTATCGTTGGGGCGAAGACGGCATTGCAGGTATTTCCGATAGTCGGCAACGTTTGTGTTTTGCGATCGCTCTGTGGAATGGCAACGATCCCATTCTCAAAGAACGATTATTTGGACTAACGGGCACAGAGGGGAATCACGGTGAAGATGTTAAAGAATATTACTTTTATCTTGACAATACGCCCACCCATTCCTACATGAAATGCTTGTACAAGTATCCCCAACAAGCATTTCCCTACACGCAACTGGTACAAGAAAATCAGCGCCGAAGTAAATTTGAGCCAGAGTTTGAGCTACTTGATACAGGCATCTTTGCCGAAAACCGTTATTTTGATGTTTTTGTCGAGTATGCCAAAGCCGCACCGGAAGATATTTTAATTCAAATTGCGATCGCTAATCGCAGTTCAGAAGTTAGCACACTCCATCTACTGCCAACACTCTGGTTTCGTAATATCTGGGCTTGGAATCCCGAAATTGAGAAACCTTTTATGAAAGTGGTTAGCTCAGATTCCAACTTCAGTTTAATTGAAGCCGAGAATTCTCACCTGGGAACTCGTTGGCTTTACTGCCAAGGAGATACAGAACTCCTGTTTACCGACAACGAAACCAATTACGAACGATTATTTGGTTACAAAAATAGCTCAACTTATGTCAAAGATGGCATTAATGAGTATGTAGTGAATGGAAAAACAGCAGCCGTCAATTCTAAACGCATAGGCACAAAGTTTTCTTCTCACTACAAATTAACAATCAATCCAGGTGAAACTAAAATTGTGCGCCTGCGGTTGAGTGATGTGCAAACACTCACAGATCCTTTTGGCAAAGATTTCGACACAATCTTCCAGACACGCATTGCCGAAGCTGATGAATTTTATCAGCGCATCTGTTCCTTCCCAATTTCTGAGGATGAGCGCAATATTCAGCGCCAAGCCTTTGCCGGCTTGCTATGGAGCAAGCAGTATTATAACTATGTCGTCCATGACTGGCTCAAGGGCGATCCCCAACAACCGCCGCCTCCACCGGAACGACAGGCTGGACGCAACCATGAGTGGATTTCTCTGTTTAGTGAAGATATTCTCTCGATGCCAGACAAGTGGGAATACCCTTGGTTTGCTGCTTGGGATCTAGCATTTCACCTGATTCCCTTAGCTGTGATCGATCCAAATTTTGCCAAGTTGCAGCTAGATCGCCTCACACGCGAATGGTATATGCAGCCCAATGGTCAATTACCTGCTTACGAATGGGCATTTGGTGATGTTAATCCACCCGTGCAGGCGTGGGCAGCTTTGCGGGTTTATCAAATCGAGCAGAAGTTTTGCAAAAAAGGCGATCGCGCTTTTTTGGAAAAAGTCTTTCACAAGCTGTTGCTGAATTTTACTTGGTGGGTAAATCGCAAAGATGTAGAAGGTAAGAACGTTTTTCAGGGTGGGTTTTTGGGGCTAGACAACATAGGGGTATTTGACCGCAGCAGGGAACTGCCCACAGGCGGCCATCTCAATCAAGCAGATGGTACAAGCTGGATGGGAATGTACTGTTTAAATATGCTAGCGATCGCCCTGGAACTCGCCAAAGAAGATTCTACCTACGAAGACATTGCCAGCAAGTTCTTCGAGCATTTTCTCTACATTGCCGATGCCATTGACGGCATTGGGAATGCAGATATTTCGCTGTGGAATGAAGAAGACGGCTTTTACTACGATGCCCTGCGTTTACCTGATGGACGGCAATTTCCCGTCAAAGTGCGCTCAATGGTAGGCTTAATTCCCCTCTACGCTGTCACAGTGCTGGAATTAGAAACTTTAGAGCGTTTTCCAGGTTTCAAGCGTCGGATGCAATGGTTCATTCGCAATCGTCCTGACTTAAAAGATAATGTCGCCTGCATGGAAACACCAGGGGTAGGCGCAAGAAGGCTATTAGCGATCGCTTACCAGACAAAGTTAAAACGTATTCTGCAACGGATGTTAGACGAGAATGAATTCTTGAGTGATTACGGAATTCGCGCCATCTCCAAGTATCACCTAAAAGATCCTTATGTATTACATCAAGGCGAACATGATTACTGCGTTCGTTACGAACCCGCCGAATCTACCACAGGTTTGTTTGGCGGTAACTCTAACTGGCGTGGCCCGATTTGGTTCCCGGTAAACTACTTAATTATTGAAGCACTCTGGAAGTTTTATGACTACTTCGGAGATAGCTTGAAGGTGGAATATCCCACAGGTTCCGGGCAAGAAATGACACTAAGGGAAGTGGCGATCGCGCTTTCTCGTCGCTTAGTTGCGATCTTTGGGCAGGATAGTGCAGGTCGTCGTCCGGTATATGGCGGTCTAGAAATATTTCAATCCGATCCCCATTGGCGCAACTATATTTTATTCCACGAATACTTTCATGGAGATAACGGGGCGGGTATTGGAGCCAGTCATCAAACAGGCTGGACAGGATTAGTCGCCACGCTGATTCTCCAAAATGCTGAACACCGAGCGCAAGAGTAGCAGCATGGAAACATTTAGAAACCATTTACCAGAATACTTAATGGAAGCAGGACAACTGGGATTATTTCTGATTGCTGCGGGAATATTTAGTTGTGTGTTTGAGTATCCTGGTTCTCCAATTCATCAAGCAATTCCCAATGGTGATTTGCGTCGGTTTTTAATTGGTGTGGTTATGGGGTTGACGGCAATTACCATTATCTATTCTCCTTGGGGCAAGCAATCCGGCGCACACATGAATCCTGCTGTCACGCTCACCTTCTATCGTCTGGGAAAAGTCAAACGTCAGGATGCTATTTTTTACATTCTGTTTCAATGTTTGGGCGGCTTATTTGGGGTTTATTTGGTGGCATTATTGCTGGGTCAGATGTTCACTAAAGCCCCAGTGAATTACATCGTCACCGTGCCAGGAACATCAGGTTGGATTGTGGCTTTATTGGGCGAACTAGTCATCGCATTTGTAATGATGATGACCGTTTTACTAAGTAGTAACAACCAGAAACTCAATCGGTTTACAGGTTTATTTGCCGGATGTCTGGTAATGCTTTACGTTTTTTTTGAAGCTCCTCTATCTGGCTTTGGCATGAATCCTGCCCGCAGCCTTGCTTCTGCCTTCCCTGCCCAAGTTTGGACAGCATTTTGGCTGTATATAATTGTGCCACCTGCGGGGATGTTGCTGGCATCAGGAGTATATCAATATCTATTTGGCAAACGCGCCGTCAAGTGTGCCAAATTGCATCACGCCAATCACAAACGCTGTATTTTTCGCTGTGACTACAATCGTCACGGCAAAATCGATTTGAGCGACTCTCTGCCAATTCCAGGAGAACAATCATGACAACGAACACTCATTATGATGCGATCGTTATCGGCACTGGGGCGGGTGGCGGCACTTTGGCCTATCATCTTGCTTCCAGTGGTAAGAAAATTTTAATTTTGGAACGGGGTAAATTTTTACCGCGAGAAAAGGAAAACTGGAGTGCGCTGGAAGTTTATCAAAAAGAACGATATCACACTCAAGAACAGTGGTATGACGTAAACCATAAACCCTTCCGTCCAGCAATGAATTACTGGGTTGGTGGTAATACCAAAGTTTATGGTGCAGCTTTGTTGCGATTACGGGAACGTGATTTTGAGCAGGTAGAACACAAGGACGGCATTTCACCGGAATGGCCATTAAAATACCGCGACTTTGAAGCGTACTACACCCAAGCAGAGCAGCTTTATGATGTCCACGGTCAAGGGGGTATCGATCCCACCGAGGCAGCTAGGAGTTTACCTTATCCTCATCCTCCCGTACACCATGAACCCAGAATACAGGAACTTGTTAACGGTCTGAGGCAAGCTGGTTTGCATCCCTTCAACCTGCCGTTGGGATTGAAACTTAATGAAGTAGATAAAAGCCTGGGGAACTGTATTCGTTGTAATACCTGCGATGGCTTTCCTTGTTTAACTCAAGGTAAAGCCGATGCTGAAGTTAACTGTATTCAACACATTCGCCATGATGAAAATATTACTTTACTGACTGAAGCCAAAGTCACACGCTTACATACAAGTCCCTCTGGTCGAGAAGTCACCCGCGTAGAAGCTGAAATTGACGGTGAAACTCAGTTCTTTACAGGCGATATTGTTGTAGTTGCTTGTGGCGCGATTAACTCGGCAGCATTATTATTGCGATCGCACAATGACCAACATCCCAATGGATTGGCAAACAGTTCCGATCAGGTAGGGCGTAACCTGATGAAACATGTTTGCATGGCAATGGTGCAACTAAATACAAAACTCAATCTTTCTGTTTATCAAAAAACGATCGCCATCAGTGATTTTTATTGGGGCGAATCCGATTTTCCCTACCCGATGGGCTTGGTACAGAATACTGGCAACGTGTTAGCGGATATGCTACCCGCCGAGGTTCCTGCACTGCTGGCTCCACTATTAAGGCTACGACCAGGAGCAGAACTGAGAACAGTTGCCGATCATACAGTTGGTTGGTGGCTGCAAACTGAAGACTTACCCGATCCTGAGAATCGTGTGCGAATAGAGAAAGAGCGCCTTTACTTAAACTATAAACCCAATAACCTAGAAGCAAGCGATCGCCTAGCGAAACGCTGGGTAGGTGTTCTCAAGCAGGTTGATCGGGCAGAACATTGTATTCCATTTAGCCTCTATCCCCGCAACATGATGCCACTGCAATCGGTTGGTCATCAATGTGGGACTTGTCGTTTTGGAGAAGACCCAAAAACCTCTGTACTGGATCTGAATTGCCGTACCCATGATGTAGATAATCTCTATGTTGTCGATGGCAGCTTCTTTCCATCCAGTTCTGCCGTCAATCCTACGCTGACAATTATCGCTAATTCATTGCGAGTTGGCGATCATTTACTAGAGCGCTTGAAATGACAATATCTTTGCCAAAAAAGAGCATAAAGAAATAGGGCAGAAAGTAGCGAAGCTATGAGCCGCCATGCAACGCCTGAAAACGCTACCCAGAGGGAGTTTCATAAAAATTTTTCAACTACCATAAAATGAGATTTTGACCAAATAGATACTGCTAGGTAATCAGCATTTAAACCACCAGATGCAGACCACGCTTACCGTTATAAACTCTTATTAAATCCTCAAAGTCTTGAAATTTCCCACGTTTTTCTAGAGTGGTCAGGTCAATAATTACCTGTAGAAAAGTCTACTTCCTCTGCCACATTCTGATAAAACCTTTAAAACCGTTTCCAATACATGGCTGTGAACAATTGCGTTTCACGTGCTGTACTAGGTAGTTCTCACCCTAAAATAGAAAAAAGATAACCTGGAACTATCCTGAGCTTCCACGATGGACAAAAAACATTACTATAGTGCCAAGTAAAGGATCTCCACTATCGGCAATTAAGACAAAAACTAGGTAAAGCCGATGAATCAGGCGACTAGAAATGTCCTGTGCATGACGGGTATTAAAAAAAGTTTTTCCGGCATGCCAGCGCTCTGGGATGTGGATTTTGAACTGAAGGCAGGCGAGATTCATGCACTGGTCGGAGAGAATGGCGCTGGCAAATCGACGCTGATCAAGATTATGACGGGGGCTTATCGACGGGACTCAGGTGTAATAGAGTACGACCAGAAAACCGTTGCATTCCAGAACCCGACCGAAGCGCAGGCGGCAGGCATCGTAGCCGTCTACCAGGAGATCCAACTGGTGGGTTTCCGAACTGTTGCTGAGAATATTTTTCTGGGCAGGGAGCCGCATCGCTTCGGCATTATTGATAGACGGGCGATGAACGCTAGGGCGACAGATATCCTGGAGCGCCTGGGGTTGCATATCGACCCGCACTCAGTGGTTGATTCGCTGAATATTGCCCATCGCCAGATGGTGGCGATCGCCCGCGCCATCTCCTTTGGTGCGCGGGTGCTGATCCTCGATGAACCCACGAGTTCACTGACGGAAACTGAAGTTTCTGTTCTTTTTGATGTCATGCGGCGGCTCAAGTCGGAAGGGACATCCATCGTCTACGTCAGTCACCGTTTTGAAGAACTTTATGCCGTGTGCGATCGCGTGACGGTGCTGCGTGATGGGCGCAACATCGTAACGCGATCACTGTCCACGCTGACTCGTCTGGAACTCGTTTGTTTTATGCTAGGTCGTAAACCCGAAGAGGTGAGCCAAGGAGTCACGGCGTTTGCAGGACACTCGCAAAACACCCTAGATCGGCCAGTGCTGCTCCAGGCGGAAGCTCTCAAATATAAAAAACGGCTCAATGGCGTTTCCATTGAAATGCGGCATGGCGAAATCGTTGGGATTGCGGGTTTGCTCGGCTCTGGTCGTAGTGAAACAGTACGTGCCCTATTCGGGGCTGAACCACTTGAGGGTGGAACTGTAAAACTCGAAGGTAGTCTTTTATCCCTGCGCGATCCTCATGATGCGATCGCTGCTGGGATAGCTTTCCTTTCCGAGGATCGCAAGGCAGACGGCATCATCCCTGAGCTTTCGGTGCGCGAAAACCTGACGCTAGCTGCCTTACCGAACCTGACACAATGGGGCATTGTTTCCAGGAAACAACAGAACGAGCTTGTAGAGCGTTTCATGCAGCGTCTTGACATTAAGGCAGCCAGCACCGAGCAGAAGATCCACGAACTATCGGGCGGCAATCAGCAGAAGGTGCTTCTGGCACGATGGCTGTGCAAGAATACAAAAATTCTTCTCCTCGATGAGCCGACTCGTGGGATCGACGTTGGTGCAAAGCGCGAGATTCAGCAGCTAATTGCCGAACTAGCAGAGCAAGGGCTGGGAGTTCTAATGATTTCATCGGAAGTGGAAGAGTTAGTTGAAGGTTCGCAACGTGTTGTCGTCCTGCGTGATGGGCAGTCAATCGCGGAACTGGGCGGCGAGCAGAAGAACATAAAGGCAATTCTGCACGCAATGGCGGAAGGTGCAGATCATCAGGAAATCGTCAGTGGACAATCCCAAACAGAGCAAAACCCAAATGAAGAGCAAGAAGTCTGATCTGGGTGGGGGAACCCTGTGGAACCCAAACTTCGGTGCATTTGCGGCACTCCTAATTCTCTATGTTGCGAACGCCATCTTCACTCCGCGTTTCGCTACAGTTAGCAACACATTAAATATGTTGCTGCAAGTATCCACAACAATGTTGATTGCCGTTGGCATGACCTTTGTCATTGCCTCCCGTGGTATCGACCTGACGGTTGGCTCTACGATGGCATTGGTTTCAGTCATTGTGGCATTGCTGATTAAGTATGGGATGACTGTTGCCATCTTGTTCGCTTTGAGCGCGGCTCTGTTGGTTGGTCTGATTAATGGCTTTCTGATCTCGCGTCTAAAACTTGATGCCTTGATCACCACCTTGGCGGCTCTGATCTTATGGCGTGGGATTGCTCAGGTTATCGGGGACGGTAAGCTTGTTCCCTTCGTCCATCCTACATTTGAAGCGCTGGGAAAGGGCTATCTCGGTTCTATACCAATTCAAGTTGTCATTGCGGCAGCAGCGATCGCGGCAGCTTTCTTCTGTATCCGCTCTACGCTTTTTGGGCGTCATATCGTCGCAGTTGGCGGCAACGAAGAGGCTGCAAGGCTTGCGGGTATCCGTGCGGAGCGCGTGAAATATATAGTTTATATAATTAGCGCCCTGCTTGCTGGGGTTGCCGGACTCGTCGAGACAGCGAGGCTGGGTATGGGCGATCCGAGCAAGGTCGGTGTCAACGCAGAATTTGATGCGATCGCGGCTGTTGTTGTTGGCGGTACGCCCTTCTCCGGTGGCCGGGCAAACATCCTCGGCACTGTTGTGGGGGCCCTTCTCATGCAGGTGATCTCCACAAGTTTCAATATGCTCCTGATTCCCTTTACCTGGTCATTGGTTTTGAAATCCGTAATCATTCTTTTCGCTATTTTTTTGCAGCGTCCGAGGGAGGTTTAACGCCTCATGGCTGCCACAAAGTCTCTTGCGCTTGCAGGGAAGCGTCTTGCCAAGCTCCTCATATCATGTCCGCCAAATTACCCATAATAAAAGAACCCCACCCCCAACCCCTCCCCGCTCTTCGGGAGGGGAGACAAAGCACAGCTTTGGCGGGGTGGGGTTCTTCGGATTTAATAAGCAATCAAGCGGATATGATATCACCTCCCAGGGCGTGCTGCTCATGCTCCTTAGTTTGGCTATTTTCGCATTCTTTCGTTATCAAACCTTCCTGACACCTGTTAATCTGATGAACATCATGCGACAGAACAGTATCTTGGCGATGTGGCGCTGGGCATGACTGTCGTGCTTTTTCAGCAGCGTATTGTGCAGATGGGCTGAGTTTATTGAAACGGAAGTTGTAGTTGTTCAGATGTCAGAGATGTAATTAAACTTAAAGGTAGCGGTTGCTGACTAATGTTATTAACATAATTTGCACTCAAATAGGGAAGGTAACTTGATTGTCCGGCGATATAAGTTTCAAGAAAGGGAACACTCAAAGTTTTAACATAACGACGTGCCAAAGCTGGACTAGAACCAATTACTTGTGTAGGAACAGACACAACTCTATTGGCTGATTCTGCAATAGTAGAAAAGTGTGTGCCACCATTGATAAGTGCTAAATATTTATTGGGAGTTGTTAACCAAATAAAAGGCTGAATTTGCTCTGTTAAAGCCGGAGTTATAGTATCAGCGCTACCAGATACAATCATCACTGGAATTTTTATTTGGCTGAGGCTAGCTTGACCAAAAATACTACTATCAACTGGATTAATTGCAATTACTGCTTTTATTCTTGCATCGGATAAGTTATAGCTACCACTTGGTAAATTGACAGCTAAACACTGAAGTAAGAGCGAAATATTTAATGTATCTTCAAAAGCTGGACAATTGGCTTGTAGCTGTTCAAAATTAATCTTGGCGCCTGCCAATGCTAATGCCGTATATCCACCAAAGGATTGTCCTACTACACCAACTTGTTCTAAATTTAAACGTTTCCTAAATGTTGGGTTAGACTTTGATAAACGAGTAAGCTCATCTAGTAAATACTTGATATCTAAAGGTCTATCAATGAGTTCTCTAGGATTGGTAACTGTATCTGCTGTACCTGCTAATAATGCTTGCAGTTGTCTTGAATTACTACCAGGATGTTCGGGAACAGCAACCACAAAACCATAGGAAGCGAGATGTTCAGCTAGATATGCAAAACTTGTTCTGTCGGAACCTAGCCCATGCGAAATAATAATTATCGAACGAGGAGTTTGAGAAATGGGAAGGTAAATATCGGCTGGAAACCTTCTGCGACGCGTTAAGTCATTGAGAACAATAGTTTGCTTAGAAAAACGAAAACTTCCGTTTTGTCCTAAGTCTCTCAAGGGAACCAGGTTAAGTGTAGAAGCAGTGGTTGTTTTTTGTTGGGCTTGTTGATTAATAATTGCTACTGCATTTTGCGTTTGATTAGCTAAATTCTGTAATGAATTTACAATTTCTAAAGCCTGGTTTAAATTAATTGAAATTGAACTAGCTGGAAATTTCTGTAAGACATTTAAAAGCGTAAAGTTCTGGGGATCTGCGGCAGCTAATATTAATGCTGCGCGAATTGCATAAAAACCTGATAATCTAGATTCAGTCTGAATAACTTTACCCAATGTTTCTAATAATCGCTCCCCAATTGGCGTATAAAGAAACTGCGAAACCCCTACTTGATTTAAATTAATAGGAGTTAGTAAAGTTTGACGCAGTTGAGTTAGTTGCTTTTTGTCTATATACTGACTATATACAGCAAAATCTTCATCCATTTTGCCTGTTCTAGCATAGGTTTCAAGCGAACTAATTGGGATAGACCGTTCTAAAGCACCGTAATTAAATTTTATCCGCTCTGCACCGAAAGCTTGATTTGCAGTTAGTACAGGGAGCAATCCTATGCTAAAAACTCTCAAAGCCAATTGCCAGACAGTTTTTTTACTTGTAATACGAGTCATTATGTGCCACTTAAAATAGTACGTTACGCATAATTCATCAACGAATTCAAGCCATTTTACTTGTCCTAAATTCGTTAATTTGGGAATATCCAGTTTTGGCTAATCGCCCTTTAGCTATAAGTCTGGGGCTAGACCGGCTTCCTTTGTGTAGCCTACGGCTTTAATCTGTATAGCCCTAATTTCTAATCGCTTGATATTTTGCAAAACTGGATACTCTTGTTAATTTAAGCCATAAAGGTTTGGTTGATGACTCTGTTCAACATTAAATATTTTCTGAATTGGCTAACACAGACGCATCTGGGATATAGCCATTATTTAAGATAGGTTGACGGGTTTTTAAATCAAATTTATAGCCATGCGGTAAGATATGAAGCTTTGCTCCACAAATCGCTAAAGCCTCATCTTTTAAGATTTCGCCCATATTGTTATATGTACCCTCTACATCGACAATTGTGACTGAACCTTCGCCAATGATTTCAACTTGTTTATCAGTAACTACCATCGCTGTATTCTCATCAATACCAAATCCTAAATCAGCAGGCTCTTGTATCAAAGCTGAAATTAAGCGCCCTAAACGTCCACGCTGTAAAAAATGTTGGTCAATTACTACTCCCGGTAGAAAGCCTAAACCTGGCCCCATATTTACAATTTCTATCCGGGGGTTAGTTTGAGAATCGCCTTCTACAATCATTTTATCTGGCATCACAGCTGCTCCTGCGCTTGTGCCTGCAATAACTGCTCCTTCAGCAAAACGTTTATGAATAGCTGTGTCAAGTTCGGTATCTTTAAGAGTGCTTGTAATTCGAGCTTGATCTCCTCCAGTAAAAAATATTCCTGTAGCTTTGCTGACAGCTTCTAATGCCGTAGAAGAATATGCGTCATCACGAGTTTCCGTATCAACAATACGGGCATCTTCAGCTCCTAGCTTTTCAAATACTCTAATATAATTTTCTCCAACCTCTCTAGGTAGTTCTGTCGCTGCTGTCATAATTACTATTTTTGCTTTTGTACCTCCAGCGCGTCGTACAAACTCGCGTAGTATTTGACAATCTTCCTTTTTATCTTCAGCTCCTCCAATAATGATGAGTTCTTGTTTGCTATTACTTTCCACAATAATGACTCCTGATATTAAATTAATTTTAGTTAACTATAATTCCTAATATTACGTAATCAGTCTTTGGAGATATTAAAATGCTTCCTTAAAGATGAGAAATTCTAGGAATAAAATTATTGATTTTAAGATGAGTAACCTAAAATGAAAATGAGAACTACAAAACTTTTGTAGTTATTGCTGAACCATTTTGGTTTATAGTTTCAACATCATTTATTGACAATGCTACACCCTTACTAAATCAATATCAGCAAGCCAGATGAGTTGGCTTTGAGTGAATGCTGTTTCTTCCACAATTGGGGCAGACCACTCCACACCATAAAGCCAATTGCTTTTGAGCCTAAAAATCCCTTGAATAATACGACGTGTTGGTTGGAGAGTAAAATCAACTTCAACCATGTCGCCTAATTTTAAAAGCGAAGCAAGAACAGCAGCATTTTTGAATACATTTGTTGGATGAAATTCTTTAGAACGCAAGTAAAGTATTTCACCAAGGCAAGCAATTGCATAAATCCATTCCTGTCCTTCCCAGTGAATACCACAACAGTAGCCTGGTAAATCAGAGCTTGATAGGAAAACTTCTTCTAGTATCTGAACTGCTAATGGAGGCATGACTTTACCCCACGGAGGAGAAATATGCCAGCAAGATTCCAAAAGTGTAATTTGGTTAATCATAATGCTTTCCGCCTCTAATTTTAGACACTTCAGATTTATTAATTGCGCCAACGCCCAGTAAATAAATTAAGTGTTTCCACTGGAATCTGGTATTTATACAATCATTTCTATTCAATGGTTTGAAGCTTTGTGAACAATCACTACATTTAAATGATCTGGGAGAGTTCCTGAAAAACTTTGTCATTTCCTCTTCATATATTGACTCAACCTTGAGCAAAACTTAGGTTGCAAGATTGTTGTTGCCGCCCTCTAAAATAGTCCCCTTTAAATTGGCATCTTCTAGATTAGCTCCGGTGAGATTGCTTCTTTCTAATGCAGCTTGGTGCAGATTTGCCTGATGTAAATCCGCGATCGCCAAATCTGCCCCGCTCAAATCTGCTGCTTCTAAATTAGCTTCACTCAAATCAGCTTCACGGATGTCAGCGTCACTAAGAATCGCCTGTTCCAAGTTAGCAGCTTTGAGATTAGCCTGATTTAAAACGGCTTCATCAAGAATTGCACCTTCTAATATTGCATTGTCAAGAATTGCATCACTCAAATCGGCTTTACTTAAATTAGCGCCTGTTAAATCTGCACCATTGAGCGTAGCCCCGCTTAAGTCAGCACGGCTGAGATTCGCCTGTTGCAAATTTGCTTCATCCAGCATCGCCCCATGTAGGATTGCACCACTGAGATTGATGTTTTCCAAAACTGCACCCCTCAAGTCAGCGATACTAAAGTCTCGCTCTCCTGCGGCATATAGTTGCCTGAGTTCTTCTACGTCCATCGGCTAATACCCCGTTTTTGTTCAAATACAAGACTTGAGATTTTGGTTGAAATGATGGATTGCTGAAAATACTTCAAAGCCAGAACACTTATTTCAGGATCTCCAAAAAATAATATGCCCAGCCCTTTTCCTGCGATCGCTGTTGAAAGCAACTTGAACTAGACTATTCTTGAAGGTTGGTTTCAGGATCAATCGGCATCCCAATCGGGTCGGTATTAGGTAAAGTTCCTTGTATGCGATCGCTTGGAATGTCTGGATTGTTCTGGAGATTGACGGAACCCTTTTCGGAGAGTTGCTCATCTGTAGAATAAGGCCCCATGATAGTAGAAGCTCCAGCAGTTTTGGGATCGCCACTTGCGTCAGCTTTTGTAAAGTTAGTAGCAATAGGAAAGTTAGTCGGATCTCCCTCCGGTTCGTTCCCTCCGATTGCAGCTTGTGCATCTAACATTGCACTCCCTGCAACATTAGTAGGTGTATTAGGTTGAGCTTGCCCTGATGCAACAACAGATTGATCTGGGGAAATAGCTGGATTTGATAAAGATGGGTCGTTCTCGCTCATATTTTTAGCCAAAATATTGGTAACAGCAAAATAAAGGTAATCAGGTGTTTGGCATGGCAGACGTAGACGCAAAGCGGTGAGGTCATTGTAATCGTGACTGTTTATATTGGTTGATTTAGCGATATCTTCTCCTGTCGGAGACGCTATACGTTAGCGAGTCACGTCACGAGCTAACTTTTACTAATCAATTTATATTTTCTTGTGTATAGCAATTAATAGACGTATCTGTGCAGAGGTTATCTACAAACTACATAACTAGCGATCGCTAAAGCCCACATATCTTTAGTTAAGAATATATCTAATATGAAAACCTCAATCCAAATAGTTAATTTGAATCGTACTTAAAGAATAACTAAGTTACTTAAACATGTAATGAAGGATACAAAAAATTTTCAACACCAGATTTTGAAGAAATAACCGCAGCACAGAGTAAAACTAAAAAAATATAATCGTTGGTAAGTATAAAAGCTTATCTGCCAATCATTGCTCTTATCCTATGTCTGAAAGTGGAAAACACTTCTCGAAATATTATTAAGTATTAATCTAAATTCCCTTGAGGATAACTTCGTTAGACAACAAAATCTCTAACAATCTGATATTACGATTCTCCAAGTCGATTGACTCAAATCAATTTTGTCTTGCGGTAACTTTATCCTTTAAGCTACATATATTGAGGCTGTGGCGAGATTACCCTTGTGGAGGTCTAGATGGCGATAGTCAAGCGTCGTATTGGTCTGGAGCAAGAATTTTTTCTGGTAGACGAAGTTGGTAGCTTGAGCGATCGCGCCGATGAGTTTTTAAAGAGTTGTCACTTCAAAGCTCAAGCACAAGGTTTAAACCCAAATTACTTTGTGGCAGAGTTCGTTAAAAGCATGGTAGAAATTAACACACCTCCTGCCGACACTGCCAAGGAACTAGCGAGAGTTTATCTCAAAAATCTCAAATTGGCGATCTCTGTAGCGCAACAGATGGGTTTACGTCTTTACCCTCTGTCTAGCTATCCTTTGCCTAGTATGCCAGTTATGCGAGATCGCCCTAATTACCATATCCAAGCGCGAACTGTCGGCATTTCAAAATTTTTGCACGCTGGAAAATGTACAGGTACACACCTGCATTTGGAAGTCCCGTCTGGGGTTATTGACCCTCGTGTTGCAGTATCTTACAACTCAACATCAATTGAGCGAGAAGAACTATTAAATATCTATAATTTAGCTACAGCTTGTGACTCTGCACTTATTTCCCTGACGCGGGCGTGTCCCTTTTATGAAGGACAGGCGTTAGGACTAGCCGCACATACAATTCGTTATCGAGGTAGCGAAACCTTCGGTTGGGAGGGAGTTTATACTAATTTACAACCTGTCGGTGGACTCATGCCTTATGCCGAAAGTGTTGAGGGTTTAGTTGAGCAGCAGTTCGCTCGTTATTATGCTTGGCTGCAAGCGATGGAAAAAGCCTCAATTGAACCGAACCTGTTCAAAGAAGCGGGAGTTAGCTTACTCAAATCAGCTTGGAATCCAGTTCGACTCAACAAACTCGGCACAGTAGAAATAAGGTGTATAGATAGCAACTTTCCCTCTGTAATTTTACTTGTAATTACATTGCTGGAAAAATTGGCCGATCGAGTCAGGCATGAGAACTTAACAGTAAAACCATCTAAAGGAATGCAGATATTTGAACTAGTTGGCGATCGCTTGTATGTACCAGATTTTGAATATCTTAATGGGGAATTGCTCTTAACCTCAGCTACAGAAGGAATTAAAAACCCCAAAGTTAGAGCTTACGTCGATTCCATTTTGCAGTTTGCCAGCGCTGTTGGTGGCGAAGGAGCAAATTTTCTGACAAAACTCAGCAGAAACCTTGATCAATATCAGACAATAGAAGCCAGCATCTTGCAAAAGTTTACTCCAACAACTACTCAACTTTCATTAGATGCCGGTTTGCGTTTAGTCCGCTCAAGTTGTGACAAACTAGAAGCACAGGTTTCATCGATAGATATAGAAAATCCCCTTGCAGCTTTGGATAGTGATGAAGGATTGTTGCTACAGCAGCATTAATCGAATCTTACAAAACTGCTAGACGAAATAGTGAAATAGCATCAAGATGAGTAGAAAATCTCAAAAACCATTGATTGGGATTACAACTTACGGTCGCCTTGCAGCGTTACCATTTTCTCTGCCAAGTGAATATATAGATGCAGTCCGTGCCGCAGGTGGCATTCCCATATTATTACCACCAGGAGAAGTTGAGCCTGCCATACTTCTAGATTCTTTAGATGGTTTAATCATCTCTGGTGGTGGAGATATTGACCCTGCTTGCTACAACGGTTTTGCTCATCCTACTATCTATTCAGTCGATCGCGAACGTGATGCTTTTGAATTGCAGCTTGGCAAGTTTGCTCTTGAACGTCATCTGCCGATATTAGGTATTTGCCGGGGTTTACAAATTCTCACCGTCGCCTGCGGGGGTACTCTAATTCCTCACATTCCAGATGTTTACGGTACATCTGTATTACATCGTCTAGAGCCTGAACCTGGACGACGTTTACCTACAGAACATCTCGTCAGGATAGATGTAAAAAGCCTTTTAGCTGACTGTTTACAGAATTCTCACATATCTGTAGTTTCTTGGCATCATCAAGCAGTAGATAAAGTACCACCTGGTTGGCGGGTTGTTGCTCATGCTTTGGATGATGGAGTCATTGAAGCTGTGGAGCATGAACATCATCCTTGGGCAATTGGTGTGCAATGGCATCCTGAGCTTTCAATTCTCAATCCCAGTCATCAAAGACTTTTTCAAGCTCTCATTCAGGCTGCACATACAAAACAACCCCGGAACTGGTTGAAAAGATGAGGGAGGCAAGCTGATTCAGAAAATAGTCGCACTGGAGGCGATACTGGCAACGCCTGGGGAGATGACCAAATAGTACGAAGAAAAACTAAAATGTCCTTAGGGCAGGGTGTTGGGGGTAGGGTGTTGGCTGAGTGTGTTCCAGACAATTGAATGCGAGTGCGTCAAAAAGTTCAACATCTTCTTAATTCCCCACACCCAAACCTGCAACCCACAGCGTACACCCGATCTAAGCCCCAGCGATAGCCGTTTCTACATCTAAAGATACAAGTTTATTTAATTTTGAGAGATTAATCAGAGATTAATGAGATATTAAGTTGAAAAACTAATTCAGATAGAAACTTATGACAACCGAGCAAGAGCTTCAATCTCTTTTTAATACCTTAGATAGCGATCAAGACGGCAAAGTATCCATTAATGATCTTTTTTTAAGTCCTGGCTTAAGTGCAATCATTTCATCAGAAACAAATACCACTAGCCCCCAGGAATTGCTAGTAAATTATGATTCAGACAAAGACGGCAGTATTACCTTTGAAGAGTTAAAAGAAGCAGTTGAGAAAGCAAATAATTTAAACTAGCCAATCCCTAACACCCAATACCCAATACCCAAAAATCCCTCTCTAGCCCACGCTTTGAGGGATTTGCAATTTTCATGGTCATTGGTGACTCGCTAGCACAAAAGAGATGACCACACAAGTAGACGTGCCATTTGCAAGGCATTATTGTTTCCAAAATGACCGTCCAAGGCTTAAGGTATGCATCATCGCTGACATTAGTAATTGCGAGCGCACTTTTTAATTCATCAGCTGCTGGCTTCAGTGCCGGGTTGAATTTTGTGGCGGCGTTAATGGCTATTGTGTTTGTCCAACAATTATCCAGTACATCCCATCTGGTGCAACTAACCCAAAAGACGGTTCACTAAATTCGTTAGTTACAATTGGGCTAACGTTAGTGGCAGCGCTAGCAGTAACACGTTGATGAAAAGCACTAATGTCATCAACTTGATAAGTGAAAAGGCTCAGTCCCAAAGAACCGGGTTGAGAGTATTCTCGTTTATCTGGTGTAGGGTAAAGTGGGCTATAGACTTGAAAAAGACCGACATTTGTTTTGGGTGAAGTAAAAGCTGAAAGACAAAACTCCTGTCCTTCATCAAGCATCAATATTTGACGAGTGGAGGGTTTTTGATAACCTGATCGCTTGGGGTTACTCTCCAGGGGTACAAGTCCAAAAACCTCTGCGTAGAAAGAAGTCAGGCTGTGGTCAGAGACGATGAAACTAGAGTGAGTTCCTTCGCTTACCAATAGCGGGGAATTCGGATCAATTGTGCCGTAACCAAGGCGATGATAGTTATATCGTTGAAAAAATGCCTGTCGCGTCTCGGAACCAATCACAAACATTTCGCGCACCCCGACAAAGCGGTTATATAACCCAGATCCTAAATTGCCTGTAAACTCAATTGCCCGAACTGGTTCTGAGTAAATCCAATCTCCCCCGTTAGTTTTATCATCGCTAAAAGCATCAGCGAGCGCATAAATATCTTGAACCAGAGAAGCAAACCAGCGGCTACCCTCAACTACAGGCAAGGTATGACCTAAACCTTGATTACTAGGTTGTTGCCAAGACAGCACCCGCACGAGTCCATGATCTGATGAGTTACCATTTTGTAGTCGCAGTGATGTTAAATCTGAAGCATGACCATAGAGTAGCCCCGCCTGTTCTGCTGAGAGTTGTCCTCTATTGACCTCTCGATAACCGAACTCAGCCCAATATTTTAAGGTGGCTTCAACATTCTTTGAGCCAATACAATTTTCAAAAATTCCACTAATCATTACAACTTGCCTAAACCTAATTAGTATATACAATACCTTTGCCAAAATAAGAGCCTAGATAAATAAATTTTGGCAAAAACGGCAAAATTAAGAATATATAAGCGGTTTGATGAAAATGTGGTTTGGAATCTAAAACCCTTATCCTGCCGTCAATACGTTAAAAAACCCTTGTAGGAAACCTTAAAGGAATTTTTAGGACTGATTGTTTTTGCCAACCCTCAAAGAAATGGAGTTAATGGTTAAAGTATCATCATCTCAGCCTCGTAAATTGGCAAAGGTATTGATGTAATTTCTGTCTTTGAGTAGAAGATTTGTAATTATTTCTCCATTAAACTCTTCATAAAGATAGATTATTTCATAACTAGCGGACAATTTATTTACGTTTGCAACTATCAGAATAATAGATAGATGCAAAAAGCTATCTGGCTAAATTTGCTGGAATAAACTTTTATTTTATTTATAAGTGCGGGGGTACAAATACCGTGTCTTCGTCTAATACTTTTGTAGAGCAG
Source organism: Nostoc sp. DedQUE09 (assembly GCF_034530915.1). Lineage (NCBI taxonomy): Bacteria > Bacillati > Cyanobacteriota > Cyanophyceae > Nostocales > Nostocaceae > Nostoc > Nostoc sp. DedQUE09. The sequence goes on along the minus strand of NZ_JAVRCE010000009.1, from coordinate 40,712 downwards.
CAGCCAAAAACTCGGATTGCACCTAATTCCGAGTTTTTGAAAGAAGTAGGTCAAGTAGCTGGTGCCACTCTCCTCTCAATTACTATGCTGGCAAGTTCTGTAATTGCTGGAGGACTGGTTGGTTTAGCGGTTAGTTTTCGTAATTTGCCAGATGTTAGACAACTAAGAAACTTCTTCCCAGAAGAAACAACTTATATCTATGACATTAAAGGTAAGCTTTTAGCAGGTATACATGGAGAAGCCAATAGAAAGATTGTACCGCTAGATGAAATTTCCCCGAATTTAAAACGAGCAGTATTAGCAAGTGAAGATAGCCACTTCTACAACCACCACGGTATTAACCCCGCTGCTATTGGCCGTGCTGCCTTAGTCAACTGGACAGCAGGTAGTGTCCGTGAGGGGGGTTCTACAATCACCATGCAGTTGGTGAAAAATATATTTTTATCTAAAAAACGTGCTTTGACTCGAAAAATAGCAGAAGCGGTACTGGCAATTCGGTTAGAGCAAATTCTTGATAAAGACCAGATTTTAGAAATGTACCTCAATCAAGTGTACTGGGGTCACAATAACTATGGTGTACAAACCGCAGCCCGAACTTACTTTGACAAATCAGCAGCAAATTTGACTCTGGGCGAATCTGCAATGATGGCGGGTTTAATCCAAGCGCCAGAGGAATTTAGCCCGTTTGTGAACATGAAACAGGCAAAACAAAAACAAAAGGAAGTGCTGGGACGGATGCTGGCAATAAAATGGATTAGCCAGCGAGAATATAATGATGCTCTCCAGCAAGAAATCAAGCTTGGCAAAATCAGGTCATTTCAAGGTAGTGCCCTTCCTTATGTAACCAATACCGTAGCCCAAGAAATAATTAAAAAGTTTGGGCGTGATGCCTTGCTCAAAGGTGGAATGCGGGTACAAACTACAGTAGATGCCAACTTCCAACTAATGGCAGAAGAAACTCTTAAGGAGTGGCATAAAACCCTTGAAGGACGGGGTTTACGTAATAATCAAATGGCTTTAGTAGCTATTGATCCTCGGACGCACTTTATCAAAGCTTTAGTGGGTGGTATAGATTCAAAAAGGAGTGAATTTAACCGGGCAACTCAAGCGCAGCGTCAACCTGGATCTGCTTTTAAGCCATTTGTTTACTATACTGCTTTTGCTAGTGGTAAGTTTACACCAAGTACAACGGTAATCGATGCTCCAGTTAGCTATCGAGATGGTGATGGTTGGTACTATCCACGGAACTACGATGGTGGCTTTATGGGCGCAATGCCGATTCGTACTGCCTTAGCATTATCTCGTAATGTGCCTGCGGTCAAGATTGGCAAAGCTGTGGGAATGAATACAGTCATCGACACCTGCCGTACCTTGGGAATAAACAGTCCAATGGTTGTCGTAAGTTCTTTACCATTAGGCGCAATTGGTGTAACACCACTGGAAATGGCTAGTGCTTATGCCACCTTCGCAAATTATGGCTGGCAATCACCTCCAACAGCTATTGCCCGTGTTACTGATAGTAGTGGCAATGTATTGTTAGACAATACTCCTAAACCTCAGCTAGTTCTTGACCCTTGGGCATCAGCCTCATTGTTAGATGTGATGCAATCGGTAGTTACTGATGGTACTGGTAAAGGTGCTGCACTAGATAGGCCAGTTGCAGGTAAAACGGGTACAACTTCTTCCGAAAAGGACATTTGGTTTATTGGTTCTGTACCCCAGTTAACAACTGCTATTTGGGTAGGAAGAGATGATAACAAACAATTAGCCAGTGGTGCCACAGGTGGAGGTATGGTTACTCCCGTCTGGCGTGATTTTATGCAGAAGGCAGTTAAGGATGTACCAGTCATGAAATTTAAACCGCCTTCTGAATTTCCTCGGCCTAAGCCGGTTAAAATATAGGACTTCTATTTGATTTTTGAAATTGACAAATCGTCATGCAAAAGAGCCAAGCCACAGGTTGAAGCTCTTGAGAATTTGATTTAGAAACCGGTAGAAACGATCGCAACTGCGGCACTCGCTATAGATCAGCGGCAAGCAACAATAGAAGAACTCAAATAGGAAATAGAAAAACTGCGTCTCAGTAGAGACTTGGATAGCAAAACCTCATCAAAACTAAATAAGTAATTTAGCGATCGCTGGTTTAAAGTTTGACATCACAAAATCACGTTCCTCCCAATTAGCTCTTACTTCAGAGATACGCATCTAAGTTAAAGTTTTCATACCCTAAAGGGGTAAAATTTTGGCTCGGACAATGGCAAAGTTTACTGTTAGCGACTATTTATTGCTTCGTCTGGAGCAAATCGGCATCAAGCATATCTTTGGCGTTGCTGGAGACTACAATATGGAGTTTCTCGACTACATTGTTAACCACAACGGCATCGAGTTAATTCCTACTTGCAACGAACTTAACGCATCCTATGCTGCCGATGGTTATGGCCGGCTTAATGGTGTTGCAGCGTTAGTAACTACCTTTGGTGTTGGTGAACTCAGTGCTATTAATGGTGTTGCTGGCGCTTATGCTGAACACGTTCCGGTTGTAGCGATTACTGGCGCTCCTGCAACTAAAATTCAAGCTCTTGGTTCACTTGTCCATCATACGCTTGGTACTGGTGATTTTTCAATATTTGCCCGAATGTATCAACAGGTAACGGTGGCTCAAGCATATTTAACAAACGAAAATGCAACAACGGAAATTGACAGAGTTTTAGGTATCTGTTTGCTGAAGAAGTTACCTGTTTATATTTCCATACCTATGGATGTTGCTCTGGCTGAGGTGTCTGCACCGTCTGATTTCTTTATACCCCCTGTATTTCAAAGTGATGACGCTACAATAGCCGAAATAATTGATGTCTCTGTAAACATACTAGAAAAAGCTTCCCAACCTGTGATTCTTGCTGATATTGGTGTAGCTCGTTATCATTTGCATGAACAATTGCGAGAATTGCTAACAGCTACTGGATACCCTTATGCCACGATGAACATGGGAAAAGGATTGCTAGAAGAAACCCATCCCCAATTCATCGGCATATATAATGGTGCTGCCAGTGAGGAATCTGTCAGAAAACGTATTGAGCAGGCAGATTGTGTTTTAACTATCGGTGCTTTGATGACTGATTTCAACACAGGCAAGTTTTCTGCCAAACTCGATCCCAGCCAAACTATTGAAGTGCATGGGGATTATGTAAAAGTTAAACATGCTTTGTACAACAATGTCGCTATGGCAGATGTGCTTTCTGCTTTAAGCCAACGGTTGCAGCGCCGCGATCCTCAAACGCTGAATTTCAAATCAGCAACAGAGAATTTAGATGCTGGTTTTATAGAGCCTATCGTTGGCGGCTCTTCGGCACCGATTACGCAGCAGTATTTTTGGCATAGATTTGCTCATTTTCTCCAAGAAGATGACATTATCGTTGCTGAGACTGGAACTTGTTTGTTTGGCGCTTCTATCGTTCCTTTACCAAAAGGAGCTACTTTCGTTGGGCAAGTACTTTGGGGATCGATTGGTTACTCTGTTGGTTCATTACTTGGTTGTGCGTTGGCGAAGCCCACCGCAGGTATCGCTGCATCACAACGTCGCTCTATCCTACTGGTTGGTGACGGGTCTTTCCAAATGACTGCACAAGAACTTTCAACCATCTTACGCTATAATCTAAAACCGATTATTTTTTTGATCAACAATGATGGATATACTATAGAGCGTGATATTCACGGTGAACGTATGTCCTATAACGACATTCAACCTTGGAATTATCATCAGCTCCCTAAGGTTTTCGCTGGCAATGGTTGGGGAATTAAAGTTAGTACCGAATCCCAGTTAGACAAAGCATTACAAACAGCTCAACAAAACCATGACCAACTTGCTTTTATTGAGGTTGTCATGGATAAAATGGACAGCCCAGAGGTTCTGTTGAAAATGTTACAGCAATAAAGCTACATACTGCCTCATCAATTACTCAGTATGCTATGGAGGTCTTATGGTGAGAAAAACTATTCTTTGGGCTATCTGGCTGGGATTCGTTACTTATACTATCTTGCTAGCCCCAGTTGATCAACCCGACACATGGTTTTTAGGATGGAAGATTTTAACGCTTCAATGGGAAAAACTGAACGCCATTATTCCAACAATCTTCTGCTTGATGGGCATCTGGCCTATGATCTACGCTTGCCTAATGTTTGCTGATGGCAGAATGCAAAACTTTCGTGCTTGGCCTTATTTTATCGGCTCAAATTTTACAGGTGTAATTTGTCTTCTCCCTTACTTAATATTTCGTAAATCTAATCAAGTATTCTATGGAACAAAAGATCAGTGGCTTTTAATTCTTGAACAACGAGCAACAGGAGCTTGTCTCCTAGTTGCTACTATTGGTTTGTTGGGCTATGCAGTAATTGCTGGAAACTGGGAAGATTATATTCAGCAGTTTTTTCATAAACCCTTCGTTCACCTTATCAGTCTTGATTTCTGTCTCATGTGCTTGATATTTCCAATAAGTTCATTATTTGATGATGATATGGCACGTCGAGGACTCAAGGATAAACGTATTTTTTGGGTGGTTGCTCTTTTTCCTTTGTTTGGGCCATTAGTATATTTGTGTTTACGTCCGTCATTACCAGAAACTTTTTTCAAAGAGTGTGATGCTACAGCAAATAGCTTGTTATGACAAATGCACCTATCAATTCTGTCATAAACTCAACAAGACGCGAACTTTAGCATAGAGATAGCGTTTTTGCGGGTACAACACGGAGATCGGTAATCCAACTTGGGTCGCGTAGGATTGAAGAATTGGTTGGAGGTCTCCACGCGCGATCGCTTTGGCTGCGATAAATTTGGGAAATTGAACTACATCGGCTCCTTGAATGACCGCCTCTAAAATCACTTCTGAATTATCGAATCGCAGATAACTGTCAACAGAAAGGTCAATCGCTTTTCATCTTGTTCAAACTTCCATTTAGGCTCTCACCCAGTCTGTAGATAGATAAAGTTGACACAGCGATGCTGCAAAAGTTCTATGGGTATTATGGACGATCCATACTGGGCGATTTCAGCTTTTTCAATTAGCCAGCCTTCAAAGAGGAACGCACTTTTTCAACGACTTGAGTAAGTGCGCCAGGTTCAAATGGACAAATGAGATTTGCCGAGCGCACTAATTCTCGAAAGGACGCAGAACCGCCGCGATCGCATAATGCAATATACTCTGCTAGCGTCTTTTCATAATCTTCTTCTGCTTTGACCCAAAACTGCAACGCGCAACACAGAGCTAAAGTATAATCAATGTAGTAAAACGGCGAACAGTAGATGTGCTGTTTGTCTTGCCAAAGTCCGCCTTTGCTAAGATATTTCAAATCCCCATAATTTCGCCAAGGCAGATAACGAGCTTCCATCTGTTGCCACATTTGATGTCGTTCTTGTGGTGTTGCTTCTGGGTTGGCATAGACCAAATGCTGAAAATGATCCACTGCCACACCATAAGGCAGAAACAGAATTGACCAGGCTAGATGCTGCCGACGAAATCGCTTTGCTTGCTCGCCGAAAAACTTTTCCATCTGCCATCTGGTAAGAAACTCTAAGCTCATGGAATGAATTTCACACGATTCTAGCGTGGGCCACAGGTAATCAAAAACTGGCAAATGGCGACTTCGCCACATTTGGAAAGCGTGACCCATCTCGTGAGCGAACACCTGCACGTCGTTTTTTGTTCCATTAAAATTTGCGAACACGTAGGGCACATCATAGCTTGGGAAGGTTGTACAGAATCCGCCTCCCGCTTTTCCAGGACGGTTTTGCAAATCCAGTAAATGCCGCTCAACCATCATCTTAAAAAACCCACCCAGGGATGGATGCATGGCATCAAACATTTCTTGTGCCCGTTCCAGCATCCAATCATGATCCCCAATTGGAGCCGGACTGCCTTCTGCATCAAAGACAGACTCATCCCAAAAATACACGCTGTCTAGGTTGAGCCGTTGAGCCTGTTGCCCAATTAGCTCGATCGCTAAAGGAACGACCTGTTGAACGACTTGATCTCGATAGTACTCGACATCGGTTTGATCGTAATCTACCCGTCGCATTCGGCGATATCCTAGCGCAATGTAATTCTCGTAGCCCAATTTTTTTGCCATGCGATCGCGCAGTTTTACCAATCGATCAAACAGTTGATCGAAGCGGTCTTGATTCTGCTCAAAAAACTGCCAGCGACAATGTTCTGCCTGCTGACGAACGTCTCGATCTTTACTTTGCACATAAGGTTGCAAACCCGATAAATTCACCTGCTCACCCTGGAACTCTAGCTTTGCTGAGGCGATCAGTTCAGTATACTCATTGCTGAGTTTGGATTCTTCGACTAAATCTGCTGCGATCGTCGATTCAAAGGTCGTAATATCTGCTTCCCATAGCAAAAAGGCTTGCCGTCCCAAACTTTTTTCTAACTCGGCGCGATCGGGGCTGTTGAGCAGTTGCCGTTTTAGGTCTACTTCAAGAGCGGTCAGAGATGGCAAAAGTTCGTTGCAATAGTCCAAAGCAGTTTTGTACTCTGGGTTTTGCGTGTCTTGGTGAAAGTGCAGTCGCGTGAGTTCCTTCCATGTATCTAGTCTGCGTCGCAAGGCATCCCACTGCTCTATGACGGACTTTCGTTGCTCAGAGGTTTGAGCCTGGTTAAATTGCATCTGGATAACTTGGTATTCGGCGGTCACGGTTGAGAGAGTTGGAGTTTCTGCTGTGATGTCGGCGTAATCTACTGAAGCTTGCATCAATCATTCTCCTCTGCGATAAACATTTAGCAATCCGGTGACTTATAGAAAATTTTTATTTAGGAAAAGTTAAATTTCTATTTAGTGAAAAGTGTGGTTTTCTGGTAAAGCCATAAAATAAAAAATATACAATTATTTAATAACAAATTCGGTTAAATACTGTTAAGACTATTACTGGGTCAAAATCACCCTCATAAAATACAAGCCAGTCAAGAAAAATTATTTATGGAAAGCACCGGTTGCTATTTGACATCATTGCTAGCGCTCAAAGCTTACCAACTATCGCAGTAACTATCTACCCGAATTTCTCGCCAAATATCTGACACCTGCCACTCTGAGTTCTCAATTGATTTTATTTGAGGGTTGTCAAATACTGGAGAATAGTAATAGTTAGAAACATACTCTAACTTGTCATTACCCTCTTTTAGTTTTTGTTTGGCTTCTAATGCTGGTTTTGGAGTTTCAAGAATTTCAATTTCTGGCTCTAACTGTTGAGGTAAATCTGTTGTAATTGTCTTTTTCAGAATGGGTTTTTCTATTTTTATGCTCAGTTCCATATCTAAAATTGGCACGTCTACGGCTGCAAAAGGATTGCTTCTTGAATCTGAAGAGTTCAGAAGTTAGTGGAAAGAATTAACATTGATACCTTACTTTATAATTGCCTCTTTTTAGATGCTCACAAGTCGTTAAAACTAGAACTTATCTATTCGGTTCGCTGCACTGTCAAATCCTCCCATCTCAACACACACCATAACCCACGCTTCACCTGCCTTTGTATGAACAGCAGAACTACAACTGGCAACCTCCAACATCTAAGAAGCTGTATGAAGTTATGCGCTTTAGAATTCCAGTAGTGGAAAAAAGCTCACTGTGGCTGAACTTTTGTTGGAGTGCGTAGATGTTGTAAGAGCGCGGCTTTTAGAGTAAAAGTACACGAGTAACACTAAACTACTATCATCTGGTAAACTTGCAGTACATTACGATAAAAAGCTTATAATAGCCATATTACAGAAGTTCTGGATTAGCACAGTAGAATATGACATTGAAAAACACTTTTGGTGAATATAGTTTTGTCACTAAACTAGACGTTACTAATCTCGAAGCTAGTGCCGAGTGGTACAAGTCTAAGCTTGGGTTAGTTCCTCAAGAAAAATATGACACACCTACCTGGAGACAGTTTAGTTTTCCTGATATTCCACGCTTTGCAATCGGCTTGAACTTGAGTAACTCAGTTGAACCAGGTAATACCGTCAATACCTTTGTTGTCAACGATATAGTTACTGCTCGTCAAAGCCTGGCTGAAAAAGGAGTTGAACTTGGGCCAATTACAGATGTCGGTCACGGAGTGCAATTATCCACCTTCAAGGATATTGACGGAAATTTGTTAGGGCTTCGGCAAAATCCGCAGCCTTAACCTGGATTTGCAGCTAAACCGGGGAATTAGCCAGCAATATGATTTCATTCACAATTTAACCTAATTGTCTTAGTGGTGCATGAGCCTAAAAAAGCTTGTAAAACAAGTCTGACCCCAGATTTTCCACTAACACGCTACTCATCACTCCAATAGCTCACATCACCAGAACTTTCGGTAATTTTGGGAGAATCGATTGGTTTACAGATTCATAACTGGCAACCATATCTTTAGATCGTTATTGTTGCAAGGTTCGATAGTTTTGCCGTATTTGGGAAGGGGCAATCGCGCTCTCTTGACACTGCCGACGATGTAACATCTGCAATTCAAGACTGCCTCTCTAAGAGTTGGCTTGACGCTGAGAAACACCGCTTTTTCGGTCAGAATGGCTTCTGACTCCTGTTTCAATAAAGTCAATACATCTGCTTAAGGGGCAACTTTTTCTACATACTATTGGCGTTGATCCAAATTCGGGTTTAGTCGAACTACCAGCATGGCAAAGTTGAATTAATTGCAACGCAATCTCACGCAAATATACAACCCCAGTTAACAAGTGCAACACTTGTGAAGAATTAGTTGCTTCAGGAACTCTGCAACCCCCAAATTCCCGGTACGTTTGTCTCTAGTGAAGTTACTCTAATTCCGGGCGGCATCAAGAGAAATTGATGCTGAAGATTGCGGCATCACAATGTTTTTTATTATAAGTTTACCTATTGATGAACTGGTGTTTATTCCTGATGAAAGAGAACTTAAGCATCAACGTCTTCTAAAGTGGTATTAAACAATTAACTACGATGTGATCGCATTCGCCAATTTGTTAACGATGTCGAAAAAACGAGCGCAGGTTTGAAAAGACTCGCTCCTCCAGTTAAGCCAATTGAACTGCTCCAACATACGGGTGAAGTGGTTTGTACCGTGCAATATCTCAACAGCACACTTCAGGATGTATTCGACTTTCAGCTACCCCAAGCCGCCCAAACCCTATTGGCTCTGCAATGGCCTGATTTTCTGCTGCCTCCGAATCAACTCTCGTTTTATGCCTGGGTCGCTTTGTTCAAGGGCTATCAAGTCGGTGCATTTTACCCAACCCAGCATTTTGAGCATGTAATCAATTCTTTAGTCAAAGTGATTGAATCAAATAGAGGGCAGGTATTGCTCAACCATAAAGTTACGAATTTTAGACTCACAGACCGCACATCACCGGAGTTGAGGCGATGGATCTAATTCCAAAGAGATTAGCTGGTTATCTTTTTCTTCCACCACATTAATAATGCCATTAACTAAAAGGCGATGGCTCCCACCCACTGATGTCGGTAAACTACTTTGTCACCTTCAAAATTCTTGCCTTCGTCATCAACTTTGCGGTACAGATGACGACCAATGATAATGTATTCATTATCGACATTTTCTCCAAGCTCGTACTCAAGAAAGAAACGACAGGGGCAATATTCTAGGAAAGCCTTTTATGAATAAATTAGACAAGACAACACAAATTATATCTCCCTGGTGGCGTTGGCCTGTTGAAGCTCTATTCCCAGATAAAAAATTTGATGGGCAATTCCAAAACCCAGGTAGCGAAGAGGTTTTTGATTTTGACTCGGTTATATCATCTGTTGATCCCATCACTATGATTGCATCTGATATTGCCTATTATCCAGAAAACGATAAGCGCGAACTTTTTACAATATTTGTCTCTGGGCTGGGACAAAATAAGTCTGAGTCTTCAAAAAGGAGCCGTAGGTATGCTAGTACTCTTTTAACTGGTATCGCTAATATGAACAACTCTTCTTTTCTGAAGCAACGTCCAATTATTGCTTTCATTAACCGATACCTCGACTGGATAAATGCAGTTATTGACTATCTCAATTTATCTGGTAGTCCAGTTATTAAAAATGCAGCAATTTTGATTAATTACGCTGTAAAAAACTCGATACCTCTTAATTTATCGGGTGATAGTCTTGGAACAATTTACTTGGCTAGAGCTATTAAGCTTGCTAAAACAATCTTTATCAGTGGGCATGCTAGGGTGTTTGACTTTAGAGAACGACAAATTCAAGAACAGAAGTGGCAGCAGCACACTAGTCAACTCATCAATGTTTTGACCTTCGGAAATGGCTATCGAAAATGGATACCAGGTCCAAATTATATTATGGTTTTTATTGAAGGCGATATATTACCACAAAAATTTGGAATGACACCCCAAATAGCTATTGAGCAAAAACGAGACGATATAAAATTTTTGGTATTTCAGCGTTTGTTTACTGAAGGCAACTTTGAAGCCCATAATATGATGTTTACAATCGAACTTCTTCGCCAAACTTTTAAAAAAAATAAAATTGAAGTTGGTGATTTTATAGGCTTATATAAGAAACTCAATTCCAACACTTTAGAAATTGCTACAACCGATGAAATATTATGGCCAAGCGATATGAAAAACTACGTATGGAATCCAGACAGTCTCAAATCAATTCTATCTCTCTCATCACATGAATAAAAATATAAACTATTTAGTTATGAGTCTTTCAATATCTTAAACTTCATCAGCTTATGTAACCTGAGTTCGGGATAAGGAAAAGGACAGGTAGTAAGCTGAAAATAACAACAAATCCAGCAACCTGTCCTATGTTTAGTTTAGATGCTTTGTTCTGTCATGTAGATGATTTCTGTAAAGATCAACTCAAAAACATTTCTCAGATTGAACATTCTCGACACCGATAGCGAAGCGGTAGCCGGTACCCCGGCGTCAGCCCCGTTAATTTTTGCGTTAACGTTCTTTGCGGATTAATCGCTTATTGTCATCAACCTAAGAAACCTAGCCTTCAACTGGAGTGGCTTTTACCTCCTTATCTTTAACCCGAACTCAGGTTACTTTAGGCAATACTTTTGTGATGTCGGCAAAATCTGAGATAAGCTCAATGTAGCGTTCAGACATGATTGGGTTATGAAGAATAAAATCTGTTTTGGATGCTCAGGTATCGGAGCTTATATGCCAAAGTTCTTGGTATTTAGCGCCTACGTTGTGATTACTGTTTCGGCTTTCTCGCTGTCTGGCTGTATACGCGAAAAAACAAAAAAAATTGTCGGATTTTCGCAGACGGAGAACATCGGGCCGTGGCGCATTGCCGAAACGAACAGTATTAAGGAAGAGGCCGCCAAGCGTAAGCAAACTTATGATTTTTTGATGACGGATGCCCAGGGACAGACATCGAAGCAATTTGCCGACATTGAGGATCTAATCGCACGACAAGTTGATGTGATATTTCTTGCACCACGTGAGTATGAGGGCCTCACGCCTGCACTCGAAGTAGCGAGAGCGGCAAAAATACCGGTTTTTCTCATCGACCGTGAAGCGGCGGGAAGACCAGGCGAACATTTCGTCAGCTTTCTTGGGTCGGATTTTATCGCCCAAGGCCGCCGCGTTGGCGAATGGCTGGCTAAGGCAAGCAATGGTAAGGCATCCATCGTGGAACTTACCGGAACAGCTGGTTCATCGGTCGCAATTGATCGGGCTAAGGGGTTTCGTAATGCGATCGCCAATTATCCCAACATGAAAATCATCGCCACGCAGACGGCGGATTTTTCACGGGCGGCGGCCCAGCGTGTAATGGAAAACATCATCCAGGCTAAAGGTTCCGACATTACCGCAGTGTATGCTCACAACGACGAAATGGCACTAGGTGCTATCCAGGCTCTCAAATCCGCAGGTATGAAGCCTGGTAAGGATGTGATGGTCGGTTCAATTGATGGTCAGAAAGCCGCGCTTGAGGCAATAATTCGTGGTGAGCTTGGTGTTAGTGTCGAGTCGAACCCGCGTTTTGGCCCACTTGTTTTTGCCACGATGGAAGAGTATTTTGCTGGCAAGAAAATTCCTCCTCGGATTATTCTCAAGGACAGACTCTTCGACGTGACCAACGCCAAGGATTTCGTAGATGAAGCATACTAGTACCACAAGGCAGAAGTTAAAAAGAATCTAGCGTAAGAGTTTTGTTAATTTGGAATGGGTGGTTTATTTACGCCGTGCTGTACTAGGTAATTCTCACCCTAAAATAGAAAAAAGATAACCTAAAATTATCCTGAACTTCCACGATGGACAAAAAACATTACTAAGGAGGTTTAACGCGTCATGGCTGCCACAAAGTCTCTTGCGCTTGCAAGTATGCGGCATCTTGCCAAGCTCATTACCTCCCAAGGCGTGCTGCTCATACTCCTTAGCTTGGCTGTTTTTGCATCCTTTCGTTATGAAACATTCCTGACACCTGTTAATCTGATGAACATCATGCGACAGAACAGTATGCTGGCGATCGTGGCGCTGGGCATGACTGTCGTGATTCTGAGTGGAGGAATCGATCTGTCCGTGGGTTCCCTTGTTGCGCTAGGCGGTGTTGTCGCAGCAATGCTTGCTGGACAAGGAAGCTTTGTAGCGATCGTCGCCGGCATTGCTAGCACCACGTTGCTGGGTGTAGTCAATGGTCTTTTAGTTTCGCGCGCGCGGCTTCAGCCGTTCGTTGTTACCTTATTCACTGCCAGCGCTGCACGTGGGCTGGCGTTGAGCATCACCGAGGAGAGGTCGATCGCCGTACCCTCAGCAGCATCGGGACTTGTTTGGCTGGGTAGGGGGTTCATTGGTTGGGTTCCTGTACCTGTGTTGATAGTTGCACTCTTATATTTTGCAGCTTGGTTTATGCTGCACAGAAGCCGATTAGGTTTGCACATATTCGCTATTGGCAACAATGAGGAAGCCTCCCGACTCATGGGCGTGAACCCAAACCGAGTAAAGCTAGCAGTCTACACATTTAGCGGGTTACTTTCAGGGCTTGCTGGTATTATTCTCGCAGGTCGTCTAGGGGCGGGTCAGCCTGTGGCTGCCTTTGGCTGGGAGACGGATGCGATCGCCGCCACCGTCATGGGAGGAACGTTTCTCGTAGGGGGTCAGGGGAGCGTCTTCCCAACACTAGTCGGTGTACTTTTACTAGGAATGATGTACAACCTTTTAAATCTTGAAGGAACCATTACTCCTTGGTGGCAGCTCGTACTCCGTGGTGGGTTCTTACTTTTGGTCGTGCTTTTTCAGCAGCGTATTGTGTACAGAGGCTAATGTCAGTAGATTGAAAATCTTAACTCGACTCAATCACTGCGAAGATGGCTGCTTCAGACATTTGGAATTAAGAGACAGACGACTCTACCGTTCAAGTCACCGTACATTTGAAGATTATTGCCGCGATCGCTTTGGGCATAGCTGTCAAAAATCGAAAATCCCGAACCACATCATGCGGAAGGGAAAAATTGTTGGAGATTGTGACAAGTTAGTTACTTGGTACAAACCTAAAATCTGCCCTAAAGGATTGAGCCTAGATCAATTTGGGCTGCTACCCCCAACTATAACTGTGTGAGAGTGCTATAAAGTCATGAAAACGCTCTAAATTATATTTTTTGAGCCTATTCGATAGCTATTATTGTGGTTTTTTTGATCGCAAACTGCTGTAAATAAACTATAAAAATTGGGACTGAGAAATAAATCTCAGTCCCGATAAAAAAGCGGGCTAACCGCTACTTATATGGTTAACCCGTGCAGCTTTGGGAACGCGCAGAGAAATTGTTATTGCAATACCAACTTCACATTGGCGTTTTGCAGACCGCGCTGTTTAACTTCAGCCAAAGTTTTGTTAACGGCATACTTTTGGTTGATTGAGTTGATCAACTCGGTTTGGTTGTGCTTCTTAGCAACGCCCCACAAGTCAGCGATTAGGTCAAAAGAACCATCGCCATTGCGAGACCAGCCGAGGTCATATTCGCCTTCCAACACGGCAACGATGTCAGAACGGACACGCTGACCGTTATAACCACGGACATCAGCTTCAGTCTTTACGCTGATACCGAGGTCGCGCAAGGAAGCCTTGAGGATTTCGGCATCGGTGATTTTGGTACGCAGGGTGCTAAAGTGAGACATTTGGGTTTCCTCCAATGAGAAGATTGAGAAAAACGACAACGGTTTGTTTTGGGCGAAGCCGCGCTTAACAGGATGCGGCTTTTCTTATAACTGCTAGCATTTTCAGCTAGCCTTTCCCCCTGGGATGGCAGAGGAAAGCTTTTAGAACTCCATTCGCTGATATTCAGCTACGGAGGATGCTGCGGGGCGGGCGCGCTGTCTGGCCCAATCTCTCAGAGCCGTTACTTGTTCTTGCATCGTTCGAGACAGCGGCAGTGTTGCCTTCAGTGCAGCAATAATATCTAGTTGGGTGAACTCCCGATCTTGGGCAAAAGCTTCATACATTGCCGCAACGATCGCTTGCTCTATTTCTGCCCCAGAAAAGCCATCAGACATCTTAGCTAGTTGCTCAAGATCGAATCGAGAGATGTCTTCACGGCGTTTGGTCAGATGAATATTGAAAATCTGCTGCCGTTCTTCCGGTGTTGGCAGATCGACAAAGAAAATTTCATCAAAGCGTCCTTTCCTCAAGAATTCGCCAGGTAAGCGTTCTACTCTATTGGCGGTTGCCATCACGAACACTGGTGATTTCTTATCTTGCATCCATGTGAGGAAAGAGCCGAAGATTCTACTTGAAGTCCCCCCATCAGAATCAGAAGAACCTCCACTACCAGCAAAGGATTTATCTAATTCATCGATAAACAAAATCGCTGGGGAAATAGATTCTGCTGTTTTCAGGGCGTTGCGCAGATTTGCTTCACTTCGTCCCACCATTGAGCCGTCGTAAACTCGCCCCATATCCAACCGTAACAGTGGTAAACCCCACAGCCGGGAAGTAGTTTTAGCGATTAATGACTTACCGCAACCAGGAACTCCTAAAATTAGCATCCCCTTTGGTTGAGGCAAACCATACTCTCTCGCTCTTTCTGTAAAAGCGTTAGAGCGCTGCTTGAGCCATCTTTTTAACTCTTCTAAGCCACCTACAGCATCAATAGTTTCATCTTCTTCAATGTATTCTAAGATGCCATTGCGCCGAATTAGTTGCTTTTTCTCAGATAAAACGATATCTACTTCATCTTCCGTCAAACGCCCTGTAGTTACCTGTGCCTTACGGTAGACTTTTTCAGCTTCATCTTTAGTTAGACCTAAAGCGGCTCTGAGAAGTTTTTCTCTGGCTTCTGTTGTCAGTCGGCGACCACGATTTTGGTCTATATGGTGAGTTAAGACTTTGTTCAACTCAGCCATATCTGGCAATGTAAAGTCGAGAACGACAACTTCTTTTTCCAGTTCTATAGGTACTTGTTGCATTGGAGACATCAATACGATGTTCTTCTGCATACCTTTGAAACTAGCGATCGCATCACGTAGCGATCTGTTAGTCGCAGGCGCATCTATAAAGGGGTGTAAATCTTTAAGAATAAATATACTTGGTTCTTTCTGCCGAATTATCCACTCAATCGCTGCCTCTGGAGACACCGTATTGTGTTGGGTAACATTCCGGGGCTGACCGTACTCTACAATCCCGTGTGTTACTGTCCAAACAAATACTCGGCGCTGGGGCTTTAACTCTGACTGGGCGATTGCGGAAATTGCTTGCTCAGCCCGCTCTTCCTCGGAGGTCACAAGGTAGATTAAAGGGTATTGAGCTTGAATTAGGATCTTGAGCTCTTGGTTCATACTTCGACCTACTTGAGACCTTATAGAGACAGTAGAGACATTGCTTCTGGTAAAGACAACCGAATCATTAATATCTATCTAGCAAGGAACTAACTCTTCCTCACCCTTGGGATTGGTTTGATCTTCATCAATCTCATCGAGAGAAAGATGCTCTTGACCAACTACTCCTGGTTGATTGCCTAAAGTAACCAGTTCCCCATCACGTAAGACTAGTGAGCTATCACAGGTTGGGCATGAATAAACTCTATGAGTCCGCCCGTAAGAAGAATCTTCTAACTCGTCAACCAATTCTTGATTGGATAGGTAAAAACCAAGGGCACGTTCGGCAAGTTCTGACATTGGCTCGGAATCAACTGCTGAACGAATCTTCAGTTTTCTGTGCAACTCTGGCGATAAATACAAAGTGACCTTTTGCTTAGTTTGCGTTTGCATATAACTCTTTAACGGTCTTACCCGGGTATGTATATCAAATTATCGGTTCTTTTCTTGGTTGTCAAGACAGCAAAACGTTTTAACGCCATTTTTGTTACATTTATTTACATTTATGGCTAAAATACTATTTTCTTGAGCGCAAAATAGCTCAATAAAAATCTGTCAGAATTAATCAGGACTTACGCACTCAAAACCTGAAACCTTGATGCGAATTAGCGATCGCTAATTAACGATGAACCAATGATTGTCTGACTTAGCTTCTTTTTGAAGCGTCAGCGGATTAAAGTTGAGCACCTTTACATCATTGGTTGTAAACAACTAATATCCACAGGAGATTCCAGTGAATGACACTAACATAGTAAATAGAGACACAGAATCGATTACAACACCACTGACAATAAATAGAGTAATTACTAATTAGTGTTATAAAGGACTTGCTTCGAGCTTCCTCTACTGTGAACTCAAAAGAGAATGGTAAATATCCTGAATATTATTGAATTTTGCATAAGCGCTCTTTCGGTGCATTTCCCGATTTGGGAATAACTCGTAAATTGTCGAAGGTATTGATCTGAGTTTCTGGTATTTCTATAGAATCAGTAACTTTGGCAAAATGTGTGATGTAAATGGCTACTGCTAATAAAATCTGTAGTTTGGGGCGAAGAATTTATCGGTTTGCCGCCAGCGTTAGCGGAGTCATTGCCCTGTTAATCATGCTGGGGGGTTGTACTACAAATGATTTTAATGGCGGAGCGATCGCCTGGAAAACTTATAGCAACTCCCGTTATGGGTTTGAATTTCCATATCCGAGTAATTGGATTTCGTTAGCAGCATCAGAAAATGGTGATGGAATTGCGTTGATTTCACCACAGGATAACTCAGTGGAAATTCGCGGGTGGGCAAGTCATCAGCTGCCAAACGATCCAGAGTCCATGAAAAAGATAAAATCCAACTTTCAGACCGCTCAAGGAGTATCTGGGGTACTACTTGTAGAAGTCGATCAAGGAGTAAGTTCTATGACATTGACGCTAACTCAGAGTCAAGTGAAATACCATTTACAGGGACGGAGTAAGAGGCAAGATTTTCAAAATTACTATCGTTTGTTTTATTACATTGCCCAGCAGTATCGGATTTCAAAGTTTTAATGGAGCGTTGGGCATTGGATACAAGAGGCAGAGGTGCACAGAGGCAGAAGAGCAGAGGGGAAAAACTTACTGCAACTTTTTCTCGGTTACAGAGCGCAGCCTCTTGTAGAGAAGTGCTGCTCCCCTGCTCTTTTGCCCTCATCTCCCGACTTCCCACTCTCCCCAAAATCCACATCTCTCCCAGAATGATGATTGAGAGGGTACAGAAACCTGATAGATTTAGCTATCAGCGAGTAAAAACTGGTGAAGATGAAAGTCCTGGTTATTGGTGGTGATGGATATTGCGGTTGGGCAACTGCTCTTTACCTTTCCAATCGAGGTTATGAAGTTGGAATTTTAGATAGTTTGGTGCGGCGGCACTGGGATAATGAACTTGGTGTCGAAACTCTCACTCCGATCGCACTAATTCAACAACGTCTCCAGCGCTGGCAAGATTTGACGGGTAAATCGATCGACTTGTTCATCGGCGATATTACAAATTACGAGTTTCTCCATAAAACATTACAGCAATTTCAGCCAAATGCTCTGGTGCATTTTGGTGAACAGCGTTCGGCCCCATTTTCCATGATTGACCGAGAACATGCAGTTGTTACCCAGGTCAATAATGTAGTTGGGAC
Source organism: Nostoc sp. DedQUE09 (assembly GCF_034530915.1). Lineage (NCBI taxonomy): Bacteria > Bacillati > Cyanobacteriota > Cyanophyceae > Nostocales > Nostocaceae > Nostoc > Nostoc sp. DedQUE09. The sequence continues at coordinate 22,760 of NZ_JAVRCE010000009.1, read as the reverse complement.
GTTGAACTTGCTGTACGCCATGCGGGAAGATTTCCCCGACTGTCATTTGGTGAAGCTGGGGACGATGGGTGAATACGGTACACCCAACATTGACATCGAAGAAGGGTATATCACCATTGAACACAATGGACGCAAGGATACCCTACCTTATCCCAAGCAGCCCGGTTCGATGTACCACTTAAGCAAAGTTCATGATAGTCATAACATCCACTTTGCTTGCCGGATTTGGGGATTGCGGGCAACTGATTTAAATCAAGGTGTAGTTTATGGCGTCTTAACCGAAGAAACGGGGATGGACGAACTACTGATTAATCGGCTGGATTACGATGGTGTGTTTGGTACTGCACTAAACCGCTTTTGTATTCAAGCAGCGATTGGACATCCGTTAACTGTCTACGGTAAAGGTGGACAAACTCGCGGATTTTTGGATATTCGGGATACAGTCAGATGTGTGGAATTAGCGATCGCTAACCCTGCCGAGGCTGGTGAATTCCGCGTATTTAACCAATTTACTGAACAATTCAGCGTCGGCGACTTGGCATTGATGGTGAAAAAAGCTGGTAACGCTATGGGATTGAAGGTAGAAATCAATCATTTAGATAATCCCAGAGTTGAAAAAGAAGAACATTATTTCAACGCTAAAAACACCAAATTGCTCGATTTAGGTTTACAGCCCCATTTGCTCTCTGATTCTTTACTCGATTCTCTGTTAAACTTTGCCATCAAGTATCAGACACGAGTAGATCACAAACAAATTCTGCCTAAAGTCTCTTGGCACAGAAATTAAAATAAACCCCAGTAAATCGTGGGTATAAAAATGGTCGTCGTATTTTAGCACAATATGACGACCAACTATTTATTATTTATCAGGTGTATCTTCCAGCTACTACCAAATTTACTGTTTACTGTTTACTACAGTTATTTTGATTGTGCAGAATTGATTACAGGACGCGAGACAGTTTACTCTGTGTTTAATAGCAAAATGCACTCTTAAGCTGAGATTATCTGCCTGGACTGAATAGTTTTTTATGAGAATTGCCCTATTTACCGAAACCTTTTTACCCAAGGTTGACGGCATTGTAACGCGTCTGCGCCATACTGTTGACCATCTACAGCGCAGTGGTAATCAAGTGCTGGTAATTGCCCCTGATGGAGGCATCACAGAACACAAAGGCGCTAAAGTTTACGGCGTTACTGGCTTTCCTCTGCCATTGTATCCAGAATTGAAAATGGCACTTCCCCGCCCAGCCATTGGGTACGCTTTGGAAGAGTTTAAGCCAGATATTATTCATGTCGTAAATCCAGCAGTTTTAGGTTTATCTGGCATATTTTATAGCAAAATCCTCAAAATCCCCTTGGTGGCCTCTTATCATACCCATTTACCCCAATATCTCCAGCATTACGGCTTGGGGATGCTGGAAGGTTTTCTTTGGGAACTGCTCAAAGGCGCTCATAATCAAGCTGCTTTGAATCTGTGTACCTCCACAGCAATGATAGAGGAACTGACAGCACACGGTATTGAACGTGTAGATTTATGGCAGCGTGGGGTGGATACAGAATTATTTCACCCCGATTTAGCTAGTGTAGAGATGCGATCGCGCCTATCACAAAATCATCCAGAAAGTCCATTGTTACTTTACGTGGGGCGGCTTTCCGCTGAAAAAGAAATTGAGCGCATCAAACCAATTTTAGAAGCAATTCCCGAAGCGCGGTTAGCATTGGTTGGAGACGGGCCGCACCGTCAAGCATTGCAAAAACACTTTGCTGGCACAAATACTTATTTTGTTGGCTATCTTATGGGGCAAGAGTTAGGTTCTGCCTTTGCGAGTGCTGATGCCTTTATCTTTCCTTCTCGTACAGAAACACTAGGTTTAGTATTACTAGAAGCGATGGCTGCTGGCTGTCCCGTTGTAGCAGCCCGTTCCGGGGGAATTCCCGATATTGTAACAGATGGGGTAAATGGATATCTTTTTGAGCCAACAGCAGATGTTCAAGGAGCGTTAGCTGCTACTATTCGACTCTTAGAACAAAAACAACAACGAGATATCATCCGTCAAAATGCCCGCCAAGAAGCAGAAAGCTGGGGTTGGGCAGCCGCCACCAGGCAGTTACAAGATTACTATCAAAAGGTGATATTTTCTGAACAGTTGGCAAAATAAGAGGTAAGGAGTGGGGAAGTCAGGGATTAGGGAGAGCAGGGGAGGTAGAGGGGAAGAATTAATAACCATACCCAATGCCCAATGCTCAAAATTTAAAATCTAAAATCTAAAATTCCCATGACCGAAACAAACTCATGATACAAGCCCCTTTATTTATGGGGATTATTAATTTTGAATTTTGAATTCGGAGCGAAGCAACGTGACACTCCCCAACTCTGGCAGCGTCTTGGCTACATTAACTGAATTGACTCAAGTTAATCGTGCTCACGCCTTACTGCGTCGCGTCAAAGACTTATCTGTTAATGAATTTGTTTGCTTACTCGACTTTATAACTGCTGAGTTCCAGCAATTTCTGAGAGCTATTGAACTAATCAATAATGAGGCTCTAGAAACTATGTTGGAGAAAGTATTAGAAGCTATCACACTCAAAATTGGTCAAATTCTCCAAGCAGAACATACAGCCATTTTTTTAGTTGACTATGACAAAGGTCAATTGTGGTCAAAAGTTCCTCAAGATAATACCCAAAAATTCTTAGAAATTCGTACTCCCATTACAGTGGGTATCCCTGGCCATGTTGCTAGTACAGGTCAATATCTCAATATATCTGAAACTTATACTCATCCCCTATTTAGCCCAGAACTTGAAAAACAAATGGGCTACAAAATCCGTAATATTTTATGTATGCCCGTTATCAGTAGTAAAAATCAGACTGTAGCGGTAGTGCAACTAGCTAATAAAACCGGGAATGTTCCGTTTAATCATGATGATGAAGAACGTTTTCGAGACTTTGCTGCTTCAATTGGTATTATTCTGGAAAGCTGCCAATCTTTTTATGTAGCGGCTCGTAATCAAAGAGGCGCAACGGCTTTGTTGCGGGCAACTCAAACACTGGGGCAAAGTTTAGATTTAGAAGCAACTTTGCAGATAGTCATGGAACAAGCTCGAATTTTAATGCAAGCAGACCGCAGCACACTGTTTTTATATCGTAAAGAACTGAACGAACTCTGGACGAAAGTTGCAGTGGCAGCAGATGGCACAAACTTGATAGAAATTCGCATTCCCGCTAATCGTGGCATTGCTGGATATGTAGCTTCTACTGGTGAAGCCTTAAATATTTCCGATGCTTATAAAGACCCCCGCTTTGACCCGACTACAGATAAAAAAACTGGTTATATAACTCGCAATATCTTGTGTTTACCAGTATTTAATTCTGCAAATGAATTGATTGGCGTTACACAATTAATTAATAAGCAGCAAAGCAGTTTTACTGCTTCTGATGAAGAGTTTATGCGAGCTTTTAATAATCAGGCAGGAATTGCCTTAGAAAATGCTCGACTGTTTGAAAATGTGCTATTAGAAAAACAGTATCAAAAAGACATTTTACAAAGTCTGTCAGATGCTGTGATTTCTACAGATATGGCAGGACAGATTGTCACGATTAATGATGCAGCCCTAGAGTTGCTGGGTTGTCCGATAGGAGACGCTAATAGTAAAAACAACAAACTTTTGTGGGAACAAAATTTGATTGGTCGCCTAGTTTGGGAAGTTGTGCCAATTGAAAATCTCCAAATGCGACTAGAAGATAGTCTCAAAACTGGAGCTAAACATTATGTGCCTGAGCAAAGTTTGATACTGGGAATTTATCAAGTGCTGAGTGCTGTTAGCGATAGCGGGGCGTTTAGCCCGTGCCGATTACTGACTGAAACTCAGCACTCACCACTCAACACTCAGCACTCAATACTAGCACTGCGCGATCGCACTAACCCCGATATTTTTATTCCCTGGAATCAACCTCTGACTCCCCAATCTGAGTTTCTCACTTCTAATGAGGTACAAACATTAGAGCGCAATATAAATCTTACTGTTAATCCCCTGACTAACCCAGAAGGCGGTGTCCGCGGTGGTTTGGTGGTCTTAGAAGACATTACTCAGGAAAAACGGATGAAAACTACCATGTCCCGCTACCTGACGCCCCATGTCGCTGAACAAGTCATGGCACTAGGGGAAGATGCTTTAATGGTAGGCGAACGGAAGGAAGTAACTATCTTGTTTTCTGATATCCGGGGCTATACAACACTTACGGAAAATCTTGGCGCAGCTGAGGTGGTATTGCTGCTCAATCAATATTTTGAAACGATGGTGGAGGCGGTTTTTAACCACGAAGGCACTCTCGATAAATTTATTGGTGATGCCTTAATGGCGGTATTTGGTGCGCCGCTACCATTGACAGAAAATCATGCTTGGAGGGCTGTGCAGTCAGCGTTAGATATGAGACGCCGCTTAGAGGAATTTAACCAACGGCGAATTATCCAGGCGCAGCCGCAAATTCGTATTGGCATTGGAATTAGTTCTGGGGATGTGGTTTCGGGTAATATTGGTTCCCGTAAACGGATGGATTACACCGTCATTGGAGATGGTGTAAATTTAAGTTCGCGCTTGGAAGCAGTAACTAAAGATTACGGTTGTGATATTATTTTAAGTGAATTTACTTACCAATTGTGCAACGATCGCATTTGGGTGCGCCAGTTAGATAAAATCCGAGTCAAAGGGAAACACCAGGCAGTTAATATCTACGAGTTAATTGGCGATCGCAACACTCCCCTAGATGCCAACACTCAAGAGTTTTTATTTCATTATCATACTGGACGCGATGCTTATTTATCGCGCAACTTCTCACAAGCGATCGCTTCTTTCGAGTCCGCCAAATCTATCCAACCCCAAGACCAAGCTGTTGATATCCACCTAGAGCGTGCGCGTAATTACCAACAAACGCCGCCTCCAGAGTCCTGGGATGGTATTTGGACAATGCTTACTAAATAGTCATTGGTCACTTGTACTGAGTTTCGACTGCGCTCAACTACCGCGTAGTCGTTGGCGTGGTCACTGAGCGTAGTCGAAGTGCAGCCTCTCGTAGAGAAGTATTGGTCATTTGTCAGTTCTCAATGCCCCGTACCCCATTCCCCATTTAATCTTTAGTCTCTTCTTGGTCATCTTGAAACGGATTTTCGCCAATTCCTAGCTCTTTTTTTGAGCGTTTCAACTGTTTCCACAGTTCCTTTATTTGTTCGTAAGCTGTATCTGGAGGCACTTTTCCCCCTGTTTCTAAGTTGCAAATGTAACTTACTCGTTGAGCAAATTCCTGTAAATTAGCATTAAAAACCAAGTTTTCTGGCTTCACCTGACCGTAGTAGCGACCACGAGGGAACAGAAAATCATCCTTGTCCACTATTTTTTTCTCCATTTATTCAATTCACCTTGTGTTCCGGTTTATGAAGCTGAATCACTAGCTAACCTAATCTTCTTTTGTCAAATTGGGGTAAATCAGATCATCCAACTCCTTTTCCAATTGGTGATGCAGAAATTGGTTGATTCAGATTTTGATACTAGAGGATAAAGCTTAAAATACTTTGTGTTGTAAATATTACAAAAAAACTTTCTGCTAAGTAACTAGAGAAAATATTTGATTTTCCTCCCGGTTGTCAATTTATCTCATCTTAATTTATGAAGTTCAAATTGTAATTAGCTTTAGTCAAAACCTTGAGGTACAAATTATTATCACATATCAGTATGTACTAGCAGCTTTATTTTTTTAAAAAAAATACAATTTTGATCGTAAAACTACTTAGGCAAACATACTATATACAAAAGCTAATTGTCCTCTATTAAAAGTTAGAGATTTAATTCCAAATCTTTGGCAACTGGCTATTAAGCAGCGATCAAGCAGAGAAAATTGGTCTGGGTATTAGTTATTACTTATTTAACCCTGCCCCTGTTTCGTCTTAAATAGTCACCAATGGCTAATAGTTAATAACTAAAGATAAAATGGTGAAGCCTCAAAGGACGACTTTATGTCCATCGCCTAAAACATTACCTGCCACCATGTCTGTTAATTCCAAATTATACGAAGGCAAAGCAAAAATTCTTTATACAACGGACGATCCAGAAGTCTTGTTGGCTGATTTTAAGGACGATGCCACGGCGTTTAACGCCCAAAAGCGTGGCAACATCGAAGGGAAAGGAAAAATTAATTGTAGCATTTCCAGCCAGCTTTTTAAACAGTTGGAGGCTTATGGTATAAAGACTCACTTTATCGACAGCCCTGCCCCGAATCAAATGCGGGTGAGGGCAGTAAAGATTTTACCCTTAGAAGTAGTGATCAGAAATATTGCTGCTGGCAGTCTGTGTCAGCAAACAGGTTTACCAGTGGGTACAATTCTGAAACAGCCTTTGGTTGAGTTCTATTATAAAAACGATCAGTTAGGAGATCCTTTGTTGACACGCGATCGCCTGTACCTGCTAGAACTAGCGACTGCGGAACAAGTAGACGCAATTACACATCTTGCATTGCAAATCAATGAATTTCTGAATAACTTTTGGCAGCGATGTGGCATTACCCTAGTAGACTTCAAACTAGAGTTTGGTTTGGATTCACAACAGCATTTGCTCTTGGCAGATGAAATTAGCCCCGACACCTGTCGTTTATGGGATACCACAGAAAAGGACTCAAATCGTCGAGTAATGGACAAAGATCGCTTTCGCCGAGACTTAGGAAATGTAGAGGATGCTTACCAGGAGGTTTTACAAAGAGTGCTAAAAGCAGTAGAAACTACAAGTTAACCAGGTAAAAACCAAAAGGTGAGAAGGAATTATATTTAACTTTTGCCTTTTGCCTTTTGCCTTGTAAAGTAAAAAAGCAAAAGAAAAAAATTATGTTTTGAAATTTTACCTTTGGCATAAGGGCATTATTGCCTTGTGATGGTGTGTGTGTGGTCGTGAAGAGGAATATAAGTAAAATGCGTTTATCTCCCGTATTGCTGGCAGCAGTAGCAATTGCAGCCCCTTTGGGTGGCTCATTGAGTGCAAATGCAGAAACCGCCAACAGTTCAAAACAGACAACAGAAGTTTTGACACTAGAAACAAATCAGCAGCCAGAAAAGGACACTGGTCAGGTTAACTCTAGTAAAAGTTTAGAATCTCGACCTAAATCCACAGGAGTTATAGAGGCGGAGCTTCCCCAATCCCGCGTCGTCGCAATTTACCCTGCCAATCCAGCAGCGATCGCGACCCCAAAGGTAATTGTGCCAACCTCCACAACGCCAACAACTGCACAAACCCCTGAAATCAATCCTAGCCCTACTCAACAGCCATCTCCGGCTCCAGATATTCCACCGCCAGAAATTCAAGAACCAACGCCTGCTCCAACTCCTGAGACCACTCCAGTCCCAGAAAATGTCAATCCACCGACAACGGAACCTTTATTACCGACAACTCCCGAACCATCAACCGCTCCAGACATTCCCCTCCCACCTAGTCAACCAAGAACACCTGCGCCATTCCCAGGCACTACTCCTAGTCCGCAGAATGTTAACCCACCGACAACTCCGGGCAGTACTCAACCCAACACAGCCCCAGAAGCCAACGATCCCCGTGTACTGGTATCGGAAGTAGTAGTTAGATCCCAGGCTGGCCAACTATCACCAGAACTGGAAAGCCAAGTTTACAGAGTAATTCGTACCCAACCAGGACAAACAACCACCCGCAGCCAACTGCAAGAAGATATTAACGCCATCTTTGGTACTGGCTTCTTCTCCAACGTCCAAGCAGCGCCAGAAGATACCCCCTTGGGAGTGCGGGTAAGCTTTGTTGTCCAACCTAATCCCGTCCTCAGCAAAGTAGAAGTGCAAGCCAATCCTGGCACTGGTGTTGCTTCTGTGCTCCCAGCTAATACTGTGGATGAAGTCTTTAAGGAGCAGTATGGCAAAATTCTCAATTTGCGTGACTTGCAAGAAGGCATCAAGCAGTTAAACAAGCGGTATCAAGATCAAGGTTACGTCCTAGCCAACGTGATTGGAGCGCCACAAGTTTCTGAAAGCGGAGTTGTTACCTTACAAGTAGCAGAAGGGGTAGTAGAGAATATTAGAGTCCGGTTCCGTAATAAAGATGGTCAGGAAACAGACGAGAAAGGACAACCAATTCGCGGACGGACACAGGAGTACATCATTACCCGAGAAGTGGAGTTGAAGCCAGGACAAGTATTCAATCGCAACACAGTACAAAAAGACCTACAGCGCGTGTATGGACTGGGACTGTTTGAAGATGTGAATGTATCCCTTGACCCTGGTACCGACCCCAGCAAGGTGGATGTAGTAGTGAATGTAGCTGAACGCAGCAGCGGTTCTATTGCGGCTGGGGCAGGGATTAGTTCTGCTAGCGGACTTTTTGGAACAGTTAGCTATCAACAACAAAACCTGAATGGTAGGAACCAAAAACTGGGGACAGAAATACAAGTAGGAGAACGAGAACTGCTGTTTGACTTGCGGTTTACCGACCCCTGGATCGCAGGAGATCCTTACCGGACTTCCTACACAACCAATATTTTCCGTCGCAGTTCTATTTCGTTGATTTTCGATGGTAAAGATGAAGACATTAGGACGTTTGATCCGGGTAATCCCACGGATGTAGATTCTCAGGATCGCCCCCGCATTCTCCGTCTAGGTGGTGGTGTCACCTTTACCCGTCCCCTGTCTGCCAATCCTTATAAAACTTCTGTCTGGACTGCCTCAGCGGGTTTACAGTATCAACGAGTTTCCGCCCGTGATGCTGATGGCAATCTGAGAAAAACAGGAGCGGTATTTGATGATGATACTGGAAACCGCCTGAGTGATGAAATTCCACTGACCCTCTCTAGCAGCGGCCAAGACGATTTACTACTGTTGCAAGTGGGGGCACAGCGCGATCTCCGTAATAATCCCCTGCAACCCACTAGTGGTTCTTATCTCCGCTTTGGAGTCGATCAGTCAGTCCCTGTGGGGCTAGGCAACATCTTCCTCACCAGATTGCGGGGTAGCTACAGCCAATATTTACCCCTTAAGCTGATTAACCTCAGCAAAGGGGCACAAACCTTAGCATTTAACTTGCAAGCAGGAACTATCCTCGGTGACTTGCCTCCCTACGAAGCTTTTACCCTTGGGGGTAGCAACTCCGTTCGGGGTTATGAAGAAGGAGCATTAGGTAGTGGACGCTCTTATGTGCAAGCATCAGTTGAGTATCGCTTTCCAGTTTTTTCAGTAGTTAGCGGCGCACTATTTTTTGATCTCGGCAGTGACCTGGGAACTAGTACTAGGGCTGCTGAAGTATTGAACAAAAATGGCAGTGGCTATGGTTATGGTCTTGGCGTTCGCGTCCAGTCTCCACTGGGGCCGATTCGGATTGATTACGGTATCAACGATGATGGTGATAGCCGGATTAATTTCGGTATTGGCGAAAGATTTTAATTAGTCATTAGTCATTGGTCACTTGTACTGAGCGTAGTCGAAGTATTGATCATTAGTGAATCACAAAGGACTAATGACAATTCTCTTTCTAAATTAGCTTGCTAATTTTTACATTTACCTCAATACTGTTCCGATAAAGGGATTAATGACATTTTTCAGGGAATATCAGGGAGTTTGCCAAAACAGACGATGAACAATACTAAAGGAAATATATTGACTTTTAGGCTATGCAACAGCACACTCTAGCAGCCCAAATCACCCAAATAGGGGTGGGACTGCATAGCGGTGTGAATACCCAAGTGCGGATATTACCAGCCGAGGCGGGAAGTGGACGCTACTTTGTGCGGGTGGATTTACCGGATTTGCCGATCGTTCCAGCCCAAGTTGCAGCAGTTAGTCACACTGTTCTCTCAACTCAGTTGGGTAAGGGTGAGGTATATGTTCGCACGGTAGAGCATATATTGGCAGCACTTTCAAGTATGGGCGTGGATAATGCCCGAATTGAAATTGATGGTCCAGAAGTCCCACTTTTAGATGGTTCAGCAAGTGTGTGGACAGCCAATATTGCCCAAGTTGGCTTAGTCTCACAACCCGCTAACAACCAAGTTCCCTTAGCTATTACAGAACCAATATGGGTCTATCAAGGGGATGCCTTTGTATGTGCCCTCCCAGCACCAGAAACCCGCTTTAGTTACGGTATTGATTTTGACCTGCCCGCTATTGGTAATCAATGGCATAGTTGGTCACTAACCGCTGAACTAGGAAAAGCATCTGCTAGCTTTGCTGCGGAAATTGCTCCTGCGCGTACTTTTGGGTTACTACACCAAATTGAACACTTACAAAAAACAGGATTAATTAAAGGTGGCAGTTTGGATAATGCACTCGTTTGTGGCCCAGAAGGCTGGCTAAATCCACCGTTGAGATTTGCAAATGAGCCAGTCCGTCATAAAATCTTGGATTTAGTAGGAGATTTGAGTTTACTAGGAACTTTTCCTCGTGCTCATTTTTTAGCGTATAAAGCCAGCCATAATTTACACATTCAACTGGCTCAGAAAATTTTAGATTTTGGACTTCGGCTTACCTCGCCTCCGGTTCCATCGGGCCAAGTCGAGATGCTCGGCACAAGTCGCTCAGTCGAACGATTTTAGATTGTAGATTTGATCTAAAGTTTTCATCCAGGATTCATTAAGGCTTTGGATATACGCCTGCCTACTCAACTTTTAGATAAAAAATCAACTACACGGCCAATGTCAATCCTCACTGAAGTAAATACCATCGATACGACTACACCTACATCTACCGAACCACAGGGTATAAATGAGATTACAATCAGTTCTGAGATTAAAACAACTTTCACATCTGAAGAAATTCAGAAATTGCTACCCCATCGCTACCCATTTTTACTTGTAGACAAAATCATTGACTACGTACCAGGTAAAAAAGCTGTTGGGGTTAAAAATGTCACTATCAACGAACCCCATTTTCAAGGACATTTCCCTGAACGTCCACTGATGCCAGGGGTGCTAATTGTTGAAGCAATGGCACAAGTTGGAGGCATTGTCCTAACTCAAATGTCTTCGGTAGAAGGCGGGCTGTTCGTCTTCGCTGGTATCGATAAAGTTCGCTTTCGTCGCCAGGTCGTGCCGGGGGATCAACTAGTAATGACGGTGGAACTGTTATGGGTAAAACAACGTCGTTTCGGTAAGATGCAAGGTCGTGCCGAAGTTGATGGTCAACTTGCTTGTGAAGGAGAATTAATGTTTTCTTTAGTTAGCTAAAAGTTTGCTTTCGTGGTACGGGCATAGCCGTGAAATGCCCCTACTGAATCCTAAAAAAGGATAACAGTTAAAAAATCCACAACAGCATCTGATAATTTCTTGATTTTCGCCGCCCTCTCTACGAGACGCACTCACAAACACACTTAACTTGCTTTGACCGACACTTTTGTTCACTGAAATATTTCACGCTCAACAACGCCAGTCGCCCCAATGGGGCGGTAGTCGGTACAACTCTTTTAACCAGAGTAACGCGCTGCCTCAAAAAAACCGCCTGGCGCTGGATTATTAAGACAGTTCTGGAGATTCACCCTTGAAAACGCTAATTCATCCAACTGCTGTAATTCATCCGAAATCGGAACTCCACCATACAGTGCAAGTCGGTGCCTATGCTGTGATTGGAGCGCATGTCAAAGTGGGCCCTGAAACAATAATCGGCGCTCATGCAGTACTAGAGGGACCTTGTGAAATTGGGGCGCAAAATCAGATTTTTACAGGTGCAGCCATCGGCATGGAACCCCAGGATCTGAAGTTTGTAGGAGAACCAACCTGGGTCAAAATTGGTGATAACAACTTGATTCGTGAGTACGTTACCATTAACCGCGCTACCGGTGCTGGTGAAGCGACGGTAATTGGCGATGGTAATCTTTTGATGGCTTATGTCCATGTGGCTCATAACTGCGTCATTGAAGACCAAGTAGTGATTGCTAACTCTGTGGCGTTGGCTGGTCATGTCCATATAGAATCACGCGCTAGGCTAAGTGGGGTTTTAGGTGTCCACCAATTTGTGCATATTGGTAGACAAGCAATGGTGGGAGGTATGGCACGTATTGACCGTGATGTGGCCCCATATATGCTGGTGGAGGGAAATCCAGCGCGGGTGCGAACCCTCAATCTTGTCGGACTCAAACGGTCTGGTATGGACTCAGCAGATTTACAAATGCTGAAAAAAGCCTTCCGCATTCTCTACCGTTCTGATTTGTCTTTTAAGGATGCTTTGGAACAGTTGGAATTGTTAGGAGATAGCGAAGAATTGCAGCATCTGCGACGCTTCCTTCTACTTTCTCAGATGCCTGGAAGACGTGGTTTAATTCCCTGTAAAGGGAAAAAAAGCGCAAGTGATGAATCGTGAGTTAGGAGTTAGGAGTTAGGAGTTATGAGTTATGAGTTGATAAATTACATTTTTTAACTCTTCACTCCTCATTCCTAACTCTTCACTTTTAATTCCTCACTTTTAATTCCTAACTCCTAACTTTAATTATCAAATGCGGATATTTATCAGCACTGGCGAAGTATCTGGCGATTTACAAGGGTCGCTACTAATTTCAGCGCTGAAGCGTCAAGCTGCGGCGATTGGGTTGGAATTAGAAATTGTGGCGCTGGGTGGCGAAAAAATGGTAGAGGCTGGGGCAATTTTGCTGGGAAATACCAGTAGTATTGGCTCAATGGGTATTCTAGAAGGGCTACCTTATGTTTTACCGACTCTTCAGGTGCAACGTCAGGCGATCGCCTCCCTAAAACAAAATCCACCTGACTTGGTAGTGCTAATCGATTATATGACTCCCAATCTGGAAATTGGGACTTATATGAAACAGCATCTGCCAGATGTACCTGTGGTGTATTACATTGCTCCCCAAGAGTGGGCTTGGTCAATAAGTTTGCGGAGAACTAACCGAATTATTGGTTTTACAGATAAGCTGTTGGCAATCTTTCCACAAGAAGCCCGTTACTTTCGCGAGAAAGGCGCAAAAGTTAGTTGGGTGGGACATCCTTTGGTTGACCGAATGCAAGATGCTCCTAGTAGGGAAGCAGCTCGTGCAACACTGGGGATTGCTCCAGAAGAAATTGCGATCGCACTCCTCCCCGCCTCTCGCCGCCAAGAACTAAAATATCTTTTACCAGTAATTTTTCAAGCTGCCCAAACTATTCAAGCTAAATTACCTGAAGTTCGTTTCTGGATTCCCCTATCGCTAGAAGTCTATAGACAGCCAATCGAAGAGGCTATTAAGCGTTATGGTTTACGGGCGACAGTTATATCAGGTCAACAAATGGAAGTTTTTGCCGCTGCTGATTTAGCCATTAGCAAATCTGGTACTGTCAATCTAGAACTGGCTCTGTTAAATGTGCCACAGGTTGTAGTTTATCGTCTCAGTCGTCTGACTGCGTGGATAGCTCGGAAAATTCTCAAAGGTTCAATAACCTTCGCATCGCCACCTAATTTAGTAGTGATGAAGCCGATTGTGCCAGAATTTTTACAAGAGCAAGCCACAGCAGAAAATATTACCCAAGCAGCGATGGAACTGCTACTCAATCCCAGTCGCAGAGAGCAAACTTTGCTAGATTATGAAGAAATGCGGCAAAGTTTAGGAGAAGTTGGGGTTTGCGATCGCGCTGCTCAAGAAATTTTGCAAATGCGACCAAATATATTGAGGTGTCATGGCTTATGAGATGAAAAAACAAAGAGCGATCGCAGTTGACTTATTTGCTGGCGCGGGCGGTATGACTCTTGGCTTTGAGCAAGCTGGTTTTGATGTGCTAGCCTCTGTGGAAATCGATCCGATCCACTGTGCAACACATGAGTTTAACTTTCCTTATTGCTCAGTGTTATGTAAGAGTGTTGTGGATACTACCGGGGAAGAAATTAGGAGTCGGTCTGAAATTGGCGATCGCGAAATTGATGTGGTAATATGTGGCTCACCATGTCAAGGTTTTTCTCTAATTGGTAAACGAGTTGTTGACGATCCCCGAAATTCTTTGGTGTTTCACTTTCATCGGCTGGTTTTTGAGCTAAAACCAAAATTCTTTGTGATGGAAAATGTCCGGGGAATTACAGTTGGCGAACATAAACAAATCCTCCAAAGATTAATTAGCGAGTTTAAAATTCACGGCTATAAGGTAGAAGAAAATTACCAAATTCTCAACGCTGCAAATTACGGAGTACCACAGTCCCGTGAGAGATTATTTCTTATAGGTGCAAGAGAGGATGTAGAGTTACCGAAATATCCTCAGCCGATTACTAAACAAACATTACTAAATAATTTAAATTCAAAAATAATATCTGACATTCCATCGAGTCCTACAGTATGGGATGCAATTGGAGATTTACCTGAAATAGAAAAATATCCAGAGTTGCTAACAAGAGATTGGGTTGTTGCAGACTACGAAAAGCCTAGTAATTATGGTGTTGTACTTCGCGGTATCAAATGCCTAGATGATGATTATTCTTACAAACGAGAATATGATTTGCGAATACTTTCTTCAAGTTTAAGAACCAAACATTCTGCGGAAACTGTTAAACGTTTTCAGGAGACTCAACAAGGCGATAGAGAAAAAATTAGTCGTTTTCATAAGCTACATCCTGGTGGTGTCTGTAATACTTTAAGAGCCGGAACAGATAAGTACAGGGGTTCTTTCACATCTCCTAGACCGATTCATCCATCTACGCCCCGCTGTATCACCGTTAGGGAAGCGGCGAGATTGCATTCTTACCCCGATTGGTTTAGATTTCATGTAACCAAATGGCACGGTTTTCGACAAGTTGGTAACTCTGTACCACCATTACTAGCAAAGGCTGTAGCGTCAGAAATTATTCGCAGTTTGAATATTTTGCCTTTTAAGCCGGGTTTGAGCTACACGTTGCCAGAGGAGAAGCTATTACAATTTAATATGTCGCAAGCGGCACAATATTATCAGCGTGATTAGTAAAAATACACTTTGTACTACGTGCAAGTTAGGCTAAGTCCAAGCACGGAAGAATGTACTATCTTCCCAGACATTAGCAGCCCGTTGAGCGATCGCTGTTAATTCTTGCTCCTTCAGAGGCACAAAAGCCCGCGCTATATTGACATTATTCTCTAATTGTGCAATTGTTTCTGTGGCAATTACACAACAATGAACTCCAGGCTGAGACATTGTGTAACCTAAAGCTTGCTCCATACCTGTCAACCCACCTGATTTAAACAGCCGACCATAAGCCGGGACTTTCATCGCAATCACACCGACATTTTTTTCTTGAGCAACTGGTAAAACTACTGGGATAAATGGACGTGGGTGGTGTTTATCGGCGGCATTCACAGGAATCAGTGTAGTGTGGAAAGGATAGCGACGTAACCCTTCAGCAATCACTTGAGGGTCGTGATGTCCAGTAATACCTGCAAACCGCACCAATTTTTGTTCTATGGCTTCTTCTAAGGCTTTAATTGCACCAGATGCACTAAAGATGGTGTCGAGTTCTTCCGAAAAAGAAACGTGATGCAACTGCCACAAATCGAGATAATCTGTATTGAGACGTTTAAGCGATCGCTCCAATTCTCGCCATGCACCATCCCGATCTCTTTGATCCGTCTTGCTTGTTAAAAACACCTTTGAGCGATGGGGTGGTAGCACTTTGCCTAAATAATCTTCACTCGGCCCATAACTAGCGGCTGTATCAAAGTAGCGAATGCCAAGTTCTAGCGCTCTTTGAATAATTGCTGTAGCATCACCCTCTTTTCCTTCCCAGGATAACGGCGTTTGTCCTGCTCCTCCTAACCCGAAGATCGGGAGTTTTACTTGCGTGCGTCCCAGTAACCGTTCTGGGATAGTTGCTGGCGGTGTTGCAGTGTTGGTAGTATTTTGCTCAAAAGCATTAGTTGCCACAATACCTCCAGTTACAGCAATGCTAGTAATTAGGAAATTACGCCGCGTTTTTCCTTCTGTCATGATTGGCTTCGGGTGCGAAATAACTTTTATTATAAAATTTTAGTTAGGGAGAATTAACCGGATATCCTTCTAAAGGATAAATCCATCACATTCTATCAGGATAGGTAAAAATAAGAGGATGTCTACGACGGGCTACGCTTACGCGCTTACAAATTTTCTATAAACTCTTCTGGTGTAACCTTTGCTAGCTTCAGAACACCACTGAGTGTACCAACTTTTAACTCGCGGTGGAGTGGTAGAACACAAACAATTTCTCCTTCGAGAGTTGGTTTTTTAAGCACAACATGACTACCAGTTTGTCTAGTTTGAATAAATCCTAAACGCTCTAATGCACGAATTGCCTCACTGCCTGATATTCTTGGCAATCTAGGCATAGTTGACCTCTATACTCGTTACAAATCTCGGATTAGTATCAGTATCGAGCAAAGGACATTCTTCTAAATATAGCCTTGTAGCTTCTTTAAGATTAGCAAGAGCTTCTTCAATTGTTTCACCTTGGTCAACTGTGCCGACTTCAGGACATTCAGCAACATACATATCTTCTTCTTTGTGAAGAATGGCAGTTAATGTTTTGGTCTTCATAGAATTTTATTTTGATAGGGATAGTTGAGCGATGCCTACGGCGGCAAGCAACGCACTCCTTTTTCTAGTTTAGCTTTGAGGTGCGATCGCGTTACTTGCCAGCGACGGCATTTTTTTCGGCGTAGTTAAGATTTTTTTGATATTCTTTGATTTTTTGTTGAGCTACTACATAATTTGGGCTAGAAGATGGCACGAATTTCATAAGTGCGATCGCACCTTCCCAATGACTCACAACTGTCTTCCACTCATCTGAAGATTTTGCTGATTGAGTCAGGTTAGCTGCATTAATCGCTTTACTTACTGCCTCTCGGAATGTATCAGTTTGGAGTAACACAGTCGGCGATTCTGAAGTCACTGGTGAGGGTGTAACTAATACAGACTTTGATGGGATTTGCGTTGAACTTTTAGAAGTTAGAGGGAGTATTTCTGAAAATCTTGAAGAAAAGTATATTCCTAGAGGAATCGAAAATATTATAAAAATGATCAATAACTTTTTATTTAAATTACGAGACTTCCGTCGAAGCTCGATAATTGTATTTTGCCCCTTGCTCAATGAAATATTTGATTTTATTGTGTTTAATCCCATTTTGCCACGCAATTTATTGAGTTCTCTCTCTGTTTCTAAATTAATGTTTGATTCATATGTATTTTTTTGTTTATTGCCAGAATAAGCAGATATTATTCGATATTTTACTAAATATTCAATTTGATAAATTAGTGCACTAGCAAAAATATAGAATAACCCAAATATTAATCCTATATTATTATTGATGTTTTGTATTTGTGTATAATATTCAATTTGTCTATCGAAGCTAGAATAAAATAATGGTAGAACTATTGTAGAAAAGAACGCTGCTATCAGTATAGAAATTACAATTACAAGCCAAGCGTACAATCCTTCCCACCAACTCATTATTCCTGGTAATAATCCTTGTGTTTTACCTATTTCGGGTGCTTGAATTTCTGATATAAACCGACTAATAAGTAAGTGTAAGCAATGATGAGTCAAAGAAATTATAGGAATTGGAGATAAGATTAACAATATTGTAAATATAATAAATAATTGCAAACTGTGTGCAAAATATACGATATCATAGCCTAGCTTTCCAGTATTTTTGACTATAAATATAATAACTCTCAAAAATATAGTCAAAATCAATGCTTTTAACCAAGAGCTAGGATAAGGAAACCATAATGGCCAGTAAAAGTTTTGTGTTTTTTGCTTAACAACTTCCTGATTATTCGGCTGCGTCATAACCTATAAATGCAAAAGATAAATTATTTATTGTCTATATTATGATTCCCTCTTTACACCTATAAAAAACATTTTCAGACTTTTTTATTCTTGTATTTAAAGTTTAGTTAGATTTATTATATCTCTTGTAAAAAGCCAGATTGGAGACTGTTTTCTACATAATTATGTAAGACAAATTAAATACTAACGTTCTTTTGTAATCACAGAGCTACCATTACTAATACTTACTTTTTGAATAAAAACGTCAGTACAAGATGATAAAATATCCGCGCTGATTTGATTAGCAATAAATTCAAAATCTTGGTTTGTTAATTCCTGTGCAGTATCGCCACTTAAGTTAATACAAATAGTTAAAATTTGAGGATTGTTAGAAGAATATTCATTATCTACTGGTTCTAAATCAGCTTCTGCCATGCCCAAATCAAACTCTTTACTCCAAGCCGGAAACTCTTTACCTGTTTGTTGTCCATAAACTTTGACTCTTTCAACAGATGCAGCCCCTAAAGCGGTTAAACCTTTGCGGATAAATGCAACTAAAATTTGCTGATTTGGTACTTGGGCAGATTCTAGCATTACCTCTAAGCAAGCATCTTGTAAGGCAACTTTTGCGTTGATCCTTTTGGGGTGTAGGTGGCGGTTCATCAGAGATGCGATCGCTTCTGCATCTCCCTGTTTTGCAAGTTTTAGAATATTTGGCTGTGTCATAACCAGTACAAGAGAAAATCTAGGAAAATAAGCTTATATTCTCAGGATTCCCTCTTGACAGCCTTAAGTAACATTGTGATGCAAGATATCAGCTAACCTGGGCTAAAATATTTAGTATAAAGATGGTCTTTCACAGAATTTTACAAAAATATATTTTCCCTGTATCAACATCAAAAACTCTTGTTTTTGTGGTTGCCAAATTAACAGGATTAATATTAATCAGTTAATTCCAATTTTCAATATGAAGTTTTACCGAGATCATGTTTGGCCTTCGACGCTAGAAGAAGCCATAGTTATCCAAGAAACGCTGCAAAATCAAGTAATTACTGAAGATCAACTGCAAGAACCTATCCAGTATGTTGCTGGGGTGGATATGGGTTTTGAAGCTGATGGAACAATTAGCCGTGCCGCTGTCGCAGTGCTGAGTTTTCCTGGTTTGCAAGTAATCGAGACAAGCCTAGCATATCGTCCTACGACCTTTCCTTATGTTCCTGGGTTCCTCTCATTTCGAGAAATCCCAGCCGTCCTCGATGCCCTGGAGAAAATTAACACAACACCAGATATCATTCTGTGTGATGGCCAAGGAATTGCTCATCCCCGCAGATTAGGTATAGCTAGCCATTTAGGGTTACTTATAGATATGCCGACAATTGGTGTAGCTAAGTCCAGGTTAGTAGGTAAGCATGAGGAATTGCCAGAAACCAAAGGCAGCACGCAACCACTTATATATAAAGGTGAAACCATTGGGGCAGTTTTGCGATCGCGCACAGGAGTAAAACCTCTGTACATATCCAGTGGTCATCGAATTAGTTTACCGACAGCGATTGACTATGTATTGCGCTGTACGTCCAAATATCGGCTGCCAGAAACTACACGCATTGCTGATAAATTAGCGTCGGCAAAATAAAGCTTGTTGAAGTTTTTTCTAAATACTTGCTTCCACCGACTCAATCATGTTAGGAATCGCACAGAAAGAAGTTGAAGTAGCTAAATACGATTTAGAAAGTTAGAACCATGAACGCACTAACTTTACAGTGGCACGATGCAGGTCAAGATAAAACTCAAAATATTTACGAACAACAGCCAAGTCAAAATCATGGCACTGTCCGCATCGGTCGCGACCCCCTCCGGTGCGATATTGTTCTGAGTCATCCTACTGTGTCTGGACTGCACGTTGAAATATTTTTTCATCACCAGCAACAGCGCTTTTATATCAGGAATTTGCGATCGCAAAATCCCCCCGTTATCGATGGACGGCAATTAGTCCAAGGTGAAATGCCTTTAACTGAAGGCACTAGTATCACTTTGGGACAAATAAAACTCAATGTTACAAGCGTTTCCACAGGTAGCATTCCAACAACAATTTTGCTGCCACCCAATCCAGCAGTAAATCTAGGACATCACCATCACTCAGCAACACCTCCCGCACCACCGCCAGGAGTTTATGGCTTAGAATGCCCCAAATGTCATAAAGTTTCCCCAGGAGAGAATTTACAAATCGGCTGTCATTGGTGTGGAACATCTTTAGCTGCGGCTGTGAGTGTGTTGGTAGCAAAGAATTAGGGAGCGGGGGAGCAGGGGAGCAGGGGAGCAGGGGAGCAGGGGAGCAGGGGAGCAGGGGAGCAGAGGAGCAGGGGAGCAGAGGAGCAGAGGAGCAGGGGAGCAGGGGAGCAGGGGAGCAGGGGAGCAGGGGAGCAGAGGAAGAATTCCTAACTCTTGATTTAATGACAAATGACCAATGACCAATGACAAATGACAAATGACAAATGATCTACAAATCCAATTAAGTTGGGAAGAACCAGCGACGGGTGAACGGCGAGAACCACTGTTGAATATGCCGATCGCTTTTGGTCGAGAATTCGCTCGCTTACCTGCTGAACTCAGGGGAGTGCGGGTTTCTCGGATGCTGCTTAACAGTAACGAAGTTTCTCGCTACCATGCCCTAATTGACTGGGAACAAGATCATTTAGTAGTGATTGATCAAGGTAGCGTTAACGGTGTCTATGTCAATGGTCAACCACAAACGCGCAGTGTTCTAATTAATGGCGATACGTTGCAAATTGGCCCTTATGTGATCACAGTGACATTTGCTGCTAACTTACCCGCACCAGATACTAGTCCCCCTTCAACGATTCATTTCAACGCAAATACCAATCGCCCAGACCCCAGCTTGCCTGTAGTTCAGCCGCTAACGCCCGTGGCAAGTAATTTCCCACCATTGGCGTTTCAGGCACAAAAAGTCTCTGTGCAAGCACTTCATGCTACAGGATTACCAGTAGATGAATCTGATTATCTAGCGATCGGGGCGGGATTAGGTAGCTTCGTTTGGGCTGATTTGTTGCGAATTAGTGGTGTGCGTGCTGACAAAATTGTAGCTTTGGGATTAGAGGCGGAACCTTATGCCCGTTACAAACGCCTCTGTCTGAATTCGCAAATTCCCTTATATGAAAGACTGCGTTCTAATTCTGACTCTTGTCCCGATAATATTTGGGGTTGGCCTAGTTATGCCTTGCGTGAAGCTTGGAGAGACTTAGCCAAGGGACAGATAAAGTCAGCATTCAAGTATTTGTGGCAAGTTTTTGCTGAACCAACATTTGCAGAAACTTATACTCCCCGTGCGGGTAATGTCTTTGATTCTATAGATAGGGAGACGAAGCGCATAGGCTGGAATCAAATTTATCGCTATGGGCGAGTTAGGGTAATTCGCAAAACTGATGACGGCAGATATTGCGTAGCCTATTCTCGCGGCCCGGGAAATTATGCTTTTTTAGTTAGTCGTTATTTACATTTAGCTACTGGGTATCCAGCAATTCAGTTTCTCCCAGATTTGCAAGCTTATAGAGAAAAATATCAAGACTTTAAATCTGTAGTTAATGCTTATGAAGCTCACGATCATGTTTATGAGCAACTAGAGCAACAGGGTGGTACGGTATTGATTCGAGGGCGGGGAATTGTGGCTTCGCGGATTGTGCAGCGCATTTATGAAGCCAGAAAGCGAAATCGGAATATTGCAGTTTTGCATTTAATGCGATCGCCTAAACCTCAAGGCAACAAATTTCAAAATACCCAGCGCCTAGTCAAAAATCATTACGAATTTCAACCCTTTAACTGGCCGAAAGCCTGTTGGGGCGGCGAACTCCGGGCAATGTTAGAAAAAGCCACCCCCGATGAACGCAAGCGTCTACTAGCAGACTGGGGTGGAACTACCACCGCCGACCGCCACGACTGGCAGCAAATTACTGCCCAAGGGTTAAGCGAAGGCTGGTATCAAATTACCTTCGGTGAGGTGCTGGATGTGGAACGAGATGCCCAAAACCGGACTATTACCCGTATCCGAGAGCAAAGCTTTGGGGAAATGAAATTGCTAGCTGATTTTATTGTTGATGCTACCGGACTGGATGCCAAGATAGATGCCAATCCCCTCTTAGCGGATTTGGTAAAACATTACAATCTGCCAGTGAATCACTTGGGGCGATTGACTGTAGCGAACAATTTTGAATTAGTAGAAATGCGTAGCGATAGAGGTCAAATCTATGCTGCGGGAGCGGTTACTTTAGGTGGTCCTTATGCCGCAGTTGATAGTTTTTTGGGCTTGCAATACGCCGCATTAGTCGCCGTTGATGGACTGTCCGCTGCTCGTGCGCCTGGAGTTCAAAGGTTGAATACTATAAGTTCTTTTAGCCAGTGGTTGAAGTGGGTGTTAAATCAGTCACCTTAGTATTAAGAGGCAGACGGCAGAAGGGATAGAGTATTTATCTGGCTGTTTTGAGTAGCATCCTAATTTCGAGGATAAAAGGCGCAACTTCGGGGATAAAAGGTGCAACGTCAAGGATAAAAGGCGCAACGTTGAGGTTCAGAGGTTCAAGTGGCGATGTCTACGACGAGCTACGCCTACGCAGAATTCTTACTCTCTGATATTGTGAATAAAATCGGCGGTTAGAAACCGCGTCTACACAAGGCTTTACCCACCTACGCAGGTTTCAAACCTTCAATTTTTCCTTAGTCCGCGCAGGCGGACTTTGTTTGTGTAGCCGCGAATTCCATTCGCCCTGGTTCTAAATTAAACCTGCCTTAAAAATAGAGGCTGAAACAACGCAAAATCATTCCCAGATTATTTTCATTGTTCCTTGTGAGCGCAGCTCATGGAGTCTCTTGCAAAAATATATTTTTGCACTCTTAGGGAAAAGGGTGCATGTTAAAGGGAAAGGATTTTGAGTTTTTTTACCCTTTTCCCCCGCCCCTTATCCCCAGAGGGCAGGGCTGTTTCATTCCATAAGATGAAGGAGTTTGTCAATATCATGAGAGATA